>JAUVUS010000305.1 GCA_030600865.1 Bacteroidales bacterium
AGCCCTTGCTCTGTCAACAGCCGATAAATAAATGTCGGGTTTTATTTTTAGTAACAAATCTCCTTTATTTACATCTTCGCCTTCTTTGATGAACAATTCTACAATTTCCCCTGAAACATCAGGTGATATTTTTACCTCCGTTTCGGGTTGAATTTTACCACTTGCAGTGACTATTTCGGTTATGGTTCTTAATTCCGGATTTTCAGCTGTTACTTTAATTTCTGTTTTTCCTCCAAACCAACCTGCTTTTTTACCAATTACAGCAAAAACAATCAAAACTGCAGCAGTAGCTAATAAAATTTTAAGTAAATTGTTACTTTTCATTTGCTTATTGTTTACTTAGAAAATTAATACAATTCAAAAACATTATTGTATGAAATAAAATATCAAATTTATAAAAACATATCATTATTAAAATATTAATTCCTTCCTTTTTTAAAAGACATTATTTTTATAACTTAGATGCTTACTAAAAATAACTTTTAGATCCTCAAAAATGATTTTTTTCAACCGTTTTTTTACATTTTTTAACAATCCTATAAACAAGGAAGTTAAACTTGTAAATTTGTTTCTAACACAAGTAATTCTTGCTACAAGCCTTTTGTTTGTTGTTATCTTATATTTCTTGATTAAACAGGAATATAGCGATTTAAAGAATGAAATTTCGACTACACAAAAAGAGTACCTTGAGTCGCAAAAAGAAAGCATTAAAAAAGAAACAGAAAGGGCTATAAACTACATAAATTATACGATTAGCCAAACAGATAATAATATCAGGCGAAAACTAAAAAACCGGGTTAACATTGCTTACAATATTGCAACAAATATTTATAATGTAAATAAGAATACGGTTTCTACTAATGAAATTAAAAAATTAATTAAAGACGCTTTGCGACCAATTCGTTTTGATAATGGAAAAGGTTATTACTTTATTGGTTCTCTTAATGGTTATGAGATTTTGTTCCCTGAGGATCCTGGATATGAAGGGAAATATGTTTATGATTTGCAAGATGATTTGGGTAATTATGTAATTCGCGATGAATTGAATGTCGTCAATTCCAAAGGAGAAGGATTTGTTACACATTACTGGACCCGGCCTGGTTCAGATACAAGCATGGCCTGTAAAAAATTATCGTATGTAAAACTGTTTAAACCATTTAACTGGTATATAGGCACAGGTGATTATTATATTGATTTTACAACAAATGTTCAGGAAGAAGTGCTTGATTGGCTCTCAAATTACAGATTTAACACCGAGGGATATATTTTTGTAAATACCTATGATGGTGATGCTTTGTTAACGGATGGTGAAATTGTAAAAGAAAAGAAAAATATTTGGAATCTGGAAGATCCAAACGGAATAAAAGTTATTCAGGAGGAAAGAAAAGCTGTAAAAAATCCTGATGGTGATTTTATTTATTACTCGTGGAGAAAACTTACCAATTCTAAAATAAGTCATAAAATGTCGTTTGTAAAAGGAGTATCAACTTGGCGTTGGATGGTTGGTGCAGGGGTATATCTTGAGGATATGAATCAGGTTCTTGATAACCAAAAAGATGAAATCAAAAAAACCATAAAAAGGGATATCTTAATAGTTATTATTTTCCTTAGCATTTTGTTTGTGCTTCTCTATTTATTCGCCCTTTACTTATCAAAAAAAGCAACTAATAATATCGATTCGTTTATTCAGTTTTTCAAAACGGCATCTTATAAAAATATTCTAATTGATGAATCAAAAATTCATTTTTCTGAATTTAAAGTATTAGCAAATTCTGCTAATAAGATGATTACAGAAATAAAAAAATCAGAGATTCGAAATAAGGAAGAAGAGGCACATTCTGAAAAACTTTTCAAAGAATCACCGGAAGCAATTGCATTTGTAAATAACGAAGGACAAGTTCAAAGAATAAATGCTGCTTTTACAAAATTATTTGGTTTCGAGAATTCTGAAATTATTAATCAAGAACTGGATGACTTTATCGTTCCTGAAGAATTAAAAGAACAAGCTTTAAATTATACCAAAAAATTTAAAGAAGGTTTATATGATCAAATCGAAGCTATTCGAATAACTAAAAATAAACAAAAAGTCCATGTTTCTATCATAGGAACCCCCGTTAGTGTTAATCAACAGCTATTAGGGTATTATGTAATTTATAGAAATATTTCAGAACAAAAAGAGTTCGAGCAGCAATTATACGACTCTAAAACCAAAGCTGAAGAATCGGATAGATTAAAATCTTCATTTTTAACTAATCTATCACACGAAATCAGAACTCCGTTAAATGCTATTATGGGTTTTTCAACACTATTAAATACAAAAGAAGTATCTAAAGAAGACCAGAAAGAGTATTTAAGAATTTTAGCAAATAGCGGTAAATTATTGCTGGAAATTATCGATAATATAATTGATATTTCCAAAGTCGAGTCATCAACTCTTACTGTAAGTAAGTCCAATAGCAATTTAAACACGTTGCTCGACGAGTTATTAATCGATTTTCTTGAGTATAAAAATAACATGAAGCTTGATAAAATCGATATTACATTACAAAAAGAAATTAACGATAAAGAATTATATATTTTAACCGACTTAAAAAGACTAAAGCAAGTTTATTCCAATTTGTTGGATAATGCTTTGAAATTTACTGAGAAAGGCAAAGTAGAATTTGGTTATTATATTAACGGACAAGAAATAATTTGTTTTGTTAAAGATACCGGAATAGGAATAAACGAAAATGAAATCAATTTTATTTTTGATCGCTTTCGTCAGGTTGATGAATCAACAACACGGAAATATGGAGGTACTGGTATTGGTTTAGCCTTATGCAAAAGCCTTGTTGAATTACTTGGTGGTAAACTTTGGGTTGAGTCAAAAAAAGGAGACCTGCCTGCCAACAAGGCAGGAGGAGCTAAATTCTATTTCACAATACCCTACGATGTAGTTAAATTTGACAAAAAGCTACCCGTAAAACCAAAAATTGTTGAAAATATTGACTGGAGCAATAAGAAGGTTTTAATTGCAGAAGATGTAGAAACAAATTATAAGTTATTATTTACTTTCCTTTCGAAAACAAAAGTTAAAATTTATTGGGCAAAAGATGGAAAAGAAGCAGTAGATATGATTGAAAGGGATCCCAACTTTGATTTAATTCTTATGGATATTAACATGCCAATTATGACTGGTCATGAAGCTCTTAAACATTTAATTAGCAAAGGTTATAATATACCGGTTATTGCTCAAACAGCATACGCTACTGAAGAACAGAGATATGACATTATAGATTTAGGTTATAGTGATTGTATTCTTAAACCAATAACATTTCAAAGTTTACTTCATAAGTTATCAAAATTTTTGGATTAACACGCATTTTATTATTATTGCATAATGCCTGAAAAGATTATTCATGTCGATAATATTGGAAATGTTACATTCCGAAAAAACAAACGTTCAAAAAACGTAAGCATAGCTATTCGCCCAATGAAAGGTGTTGTGGTTAATCTGCCTTTTTACCTGAGCTATAGATTTGCATTGAACATTGTTGAAAAAAAACAAACATGGATATTAAATCATCTTCCCGAAATTGAAAAAATCGAGAATAAAGCAACAATATTTACTGAAAATACCAGCTTTAATACAAGATATAAAAAGCTTTTAATTTCTAAAGATCAGGATGACAAAATAAAAACAAGAATTACTTCTAACTCTATCATTGTTAAATATCCCGAAAATATTGATGTTAAAAACCCAAGTGTTCAGAAAATAATCAGAACTGTAATTATCAAAACACTTCGCAGTGAAGCAAAAGAATACCTGCTCGCAAGAACGCAACAATTATCTGAAAAACACAATTTTAAGTTTAATAAAATCTATATTAAAAACGCCAAAACCCTTTGGGGAAGTTGTTCTGCTGTAAACAATATTAATTTGAATTTACATTTATTGCGCTTACCGGATTATTTGATTGATTATGTTATAATTCATGAGCTTTGCCATACGGTTGAAAAAAACCATGGACAACGATTTTGGAAGCTTATGGATACAATACTTGGCGATGCAAAGAAATTGTCAAAAAAATTAAGAAGCTATTCAATACAAATTTATTAAAACTGAAAGCCTAACATTTGCTTAGCATTAATTTGATTTTTTCTTAAATTAGTGTAAGTTTAGAGGTTATTTTCAATAAGACTTGAGTATGAAGATTAATGCAAAAATGCTGGTTTATATCCTTTCAACTTCAATGCTAATTTTCATTGCATCCATAGGG
>JAUVUS010000314.1 GCA_030600865.1 Bacteroidales bacterium
GTACACATGCTTTAATTGAAGATACTGTAAAATTTAAAAATCTTGGATTAGTTGTGATTGATGAACAACATCGATTTGGAGTTGCTCAGCGTGCGAAACTTTGGAAAAAGAATTATCAGCCACCTCATATTCTGGTAATGACTGCTACTCCAATTCCACGTACTTTAGCTATGACTATTTATGGCGATTTGGATGTTTCTGTTATCGATGAATTACCTCCGGGACGTAAGCCAATTCAAACCATTCATTTATATGATTCGCGAAGATTGCGAATGTTTGGATTCCTGAAACAACAAATTGAGAAAGGAAGACAAATCTATATTGTATATCCATTAATTAAAGAATCAGAAAAAATGGATTATAAAGATTTGGAAGATGGCTATGAAAGTATATCTCGCGCATTTCCTCCACCTAAGTTTGCAGTTAGCGTTGTTCATGGAAAGATGAAACCTGTAGAAAAAGATGCAGCGATGAATCTTTTTGTTAAAGGTCAAACGCATATTATGGTTGCTACAACAGTTATTGAAGTAGGAGTAGATGTTCCTAATGCATCTGTCATGGTTATTGAAAGTGCAGAGCGTTTTGGATTGTCACAATTACATCAATTGCGAGGCAGGGTAGGTCGTGGTGCCGATCAATCATATTGTGTATTAATGACATCGTATAAAATATCAAACGAAGCCCGAAATCGAATCGATATAATGACCAAAACCAATGATGGTTTTGAAATTTCTGAAGCTGATTTAAAACTTCGTGGTCCTGGAGATGTAGAAGGGACTCAGCAAAGTGGAATTGCTTTTGATCTTAAAATTGCAAATCTGGCTCAGGACGGGCAATTAATCCAATATGTTCGTGATATTGCTGAAGAAATTTTAGATAATGATCCAGATTTAAAAAATACAGATAATTATATTTTAGCAAGCCAATTGAAAAAGATATCAAACAAAAAAGTTGATTTTAGTGTAATAAGTTAGCGAGTTTCAAGTTTACCTGCCTAAGGCAGGTTTAAAGTTGAAGAAGGGGAGACAACCTGACAGAGTCTGTGGGTTGACAAGTGCAAAGGGAAGACCTGTTAGGGTTTGGGCGAAATAAATAACGGAGAAGATGAGGTTTGCAGAACGGAAGTGTCAGTAGTATGTGTTTTATACTTGCAAAACTAAGAATTAGGTACTACTATGTACAGGAAAATAGTAACTAAAAAATGAAAAGATATATTTACATTTTACTTTTAATTATAGATCCTTTGATAGGATTATCACAAACTGTTCATCCTTGTGAGATAAAAAATAATGCATTCATTCCCGGCGAAAAGTTAACTTATGTGATTACATATAACTGGTTTTTTGTTTGGACTGATGTAGGAGGAGTTATGTTTGAAGCAAGTGAGGACACCATATTTAATCAGAAAGTTTTGAATTTAAAAGGGACAGGAATAACTTTTTCTTTTTACGATTGGTTTTTTCAGGTTCGCGATATTTATCAATCGTGGGTTAATCCCGATAATTTATTGCCTTTATATTATCATCGCGATGTTAATGAAGATGGTTATTTAATCGATATAAAATATACTTATGATTATGACAATATGATAGCTTATTCTGAAGTTGAAAAAACACACAAACCTTATTTTCAGGATACAGTTAAAATATTTCCGTGTACTTACGATGTAGTATCAGTTATTTACCAAGCCCGAAATATCAATTTTTCGAAATACAAAAAAAACGAAAAGATTCCTTTTAAGATTCTTCTTGATAATGAAATACATAATGTTTATATGCGATATAAAGGCAAAGAAGTAAAAAAAGTGCGTGGTGTAGGTAAATTTAATACAATAAAATTTACAGGATCATTGGTAGCCGGAGATGTTTTTAAAGGTGGTGAAGATTTGTCTATTTGGGTTACCGATGATGAAAATCGAATTCCTGTCTGGATTGAAAGCCCTATAATTATTGGAACTATTAAAGCACGGCTTGTTGGCTACGAAGGATTAAAACATCCTGTAAAATCATTGATTAGAAAATATTAATTATTGGAAGATTATAATCCTCTAAATTATTACCAAAAATCATCATACCATTCAGTATCAGTTAATTCAACTACACAAACAATGTTCCAGTGGAATTCATAATGATCTCTTGTATAATCACCTAAACTAGGATTGTTTGATGTAACTTTGATATCATAAACATTATCATCAGTTAGGTTTGCACTTATGGTAAATGTTTTGCTTTCTCCAGGTCCAATATTAGTAGATATTCTATTCGAACCATATCCAACGGTGCTAAAGTATACTCCCGTAATATAATTTGAAGTGCTTGTATTTTCAATCTTTAATTTTGCTTCTTGGTCAAAGGCATCAGGTTTTACACATTGGTATGATAATAAACTTAATGTAAGGATGACTGCAATAATATTTAATCGTTTCATACTAAGAATTAAATTAATTAATAAATATGCTGATAATATTAAATTGTAATTATGTTTTGCAAAAATAATTCTTTTATGGATTTTACAAAATCCTTATTTAAAATTAAAATAAATAAGTGTAATCTTTGCAAAATATGACAAAAAGCAATTTAAAATTTTCAAATAGGATTATTTTTGTATCCGATTTCAAAATCTTGAATAATTCGAATGTCAAATTCTAAATCGATCGAACATAAAGGACGTGTTGATTCTATTGATGGTAATAAGATCAATGTTAGCTTTTTAGCCATGTCAGGTTGTGCTTCCTGCCTTGCTAAAGGTGTTTGCTCCTCTGCCGATATGCAGGAGAAAAGTGTTGATGTGTTCGATTTTACAAATCAGTATAAGTTAGGTGAAGAAGTTAATGTAACTTTAAAACAATCGCTCGGATTCAGGGCTTTGTTTTTAGGATATGTTTTACCATTTATTTTGATTCTGTTTATCCTGATAATTCTTACTGCTATTACAAATAATGAAGCAATATCAGGAATTGGGGCTTTGTCTGTTCTTGTTCCCTATTATATTATCTTATATGTTTTAAGGAATAATATTCGAAAGAAATTTAATTTTACAATTAATAAGATATGAGTATTGAGTATCAAGTAATGAGTAAATTTTTAGTAAATAGTGCAAGTGTTTTTTATGTAAAGCCTTGTATCTTATATCTAAATACTAATATCTAATAATCTATTAAAAAAAATGAGTACAATAATTTTGTTTACTATTATTTCTCTCAGTGCGATTGGGGCGATAGCTGCAATAATCTTGTATTTTGCAGCTCAGAAGTTTAAAGTATTTGAGGATCCGCGTATCGATCAGGTAGAAGAAAATTTACCTGCAGCAAATTGTGGAGGTTGTGGTTATCCGGGTTGCCGGGGATTTGCCGAAGCATTGGTAAAGTCTGATGATATTTCAGATCTGTATTGCCCGGTAGGTGGCAATGATACTATGTCTAAAGTTGCCGAAATTCTTGGTAAAGCTGTTGAAGCTAAAGATCCATTAGTTGCAGTTATTCGGTGTTCGGGCTCACCGGAACATCGTAAAAGAGTAAATTCTTATGATGGCGCATCAACATGTGTTATTGTTTCTGGTTTATACTCAGGCGAAACCGGATGTCAGTATGGATGCCATGGATTAGGTGATTGTGTTGAGGTTTGTGATTTCGAAGCAATCTACATGGACGCAGAAACAGAATTACCCGTAGTAATTGATGATGCGTGTACAGCTTGCGGTGCTTGTGTTAAAGCATGTCCTAACGATATTATCGAACTGAGAAAAAAGAATAAAAAAGATCGAAAAATATTTGTTTCATGTGTTAATATGGACAAAGGCGGAATTGCAAAGAAAGCTTGTGATGTTGCTTGTATTGGATGTAAAGCTTGTGTTAAAGTTTGTGCTTACGATGCAATTGTCGTTGAAAATTTTCTTGCATACATTGATCCTGTCAAATGTAAACTTTGTAGAAAATGTGTAGAAGTTTGTCCAACAAACTCAATTCTTGAGATTAATTTTCCACCTCGAAAAATAAAACCTGTACTAACGGCAGACGAGGCAGAAGCTAAAGCAACGCCTGCTTGCCCGACAGGCGAGAAAGAAAACAATAATAATATAATAAATCAGGAGGGATAAAGTGTTAAAAACATTTCCAAAAGGCGGCGTTCATCCCGCAGAAGGTAAGTATTCTGCTAATAATGCCATTGAAACTTTGCCGCTTCCAAAAACAGTATCCATACCAATTGCTCAAC
>JAUVUS010000201.1 GCA_030600865.1 Bacteroidales bacterium
AACTGTCGAATTAATCTCTCATTATCAACTAATAAAATAGGATTGATAGTATCTCCTGAGTTGAAGAGAAGGTTATTTCTAATAATAAATTCACGAGTTTTAATATGTGTATTATTTCCAAATCTGTTTATCCAACTAGTAGCTGTTGTGGTTGTGTCTTTTAAAGTAGGCCCAAATACGTCAAGTTTTACAATTTCTATATTTCTGATTTTTTTACCAGAATATAGTCTGTAATATTCTTCATTTCTTAAATCTTCAATACCCATAAATTTGCCTGATGTAGGTTGGCTTATTAATAGAAGATCGAGAGCAGTTTTGGTTATTTTATTTTTTGAAGCTTTAGTTATTAACGAATCGTAAAATTGATCATATTTTATTTGATTATTTATAAATAAACTGTCGTTGTGAAATGAGTCCTGACTATTCCATTCAATGGTATCATTTATGTGATTTCTATTTCCTTGACTTAATAATGTTAATGGAATTATTATTAAATAAAATAAAAAATAATATTTAATATTCTTAAGATTCATTTACTGTTATTAGAAAAAAAGGTTCAATATGTGATTATTGAACCTTTTTATATATAAAATATTGTTTTAGTTTAATCCAAGCATTTCTTTTCCCTGCTTAAATCTAATATCTCTTGGTATACCGGCTGCATTAATTCTGTCTAAATCTTTTTGTAAGATTTCTTTAATTTTACCATCGGCTTCAACCCAGGCTTTAGCTTCTTCGTAATTTCCATCTCCCTGAATAATTAGGATTTTTTGAGCTAACTCATCCATGGCTGCTTTCATTTTATCGAAATCAACCTTATATGTTCCGGTGGCTTCATCTCTGGTAAAAGCACCCTTTTCCTGGAAAAAATAAAAACGCATCATATTAGCTTTTCCATGCGAACTTGCAATACCAAAACGTGCCGAACGAAAAATACCAGCCATAAATGTTACAAAATTATCCATTAGTTCGCCACTTGACAATTCGCCCATTTCGTATAACTTAGTTACAACATAAAGTCCTAATATATCAGCTTTGCCTTCTTCAATTGATGTGTAATAATTTTGCAAAGCTTCGCGTACAGTTTGGCTGCCATCAATAGTCTTTCCCATTCCTAAACCATGACCTACCTCGTGAAACATTGTATTTTCGAAGAAAGCATCAAATTTTACATGTTTTCTTTGTCCTTCGTCAATTAATAAATCAGAAATTGGAACTAATATTTTGTCGAATTTAGCTCGCATTGAATTTTTCAATTGAAGTTTACGGCTTCCTTTGTCTAATCTGACTTGTTCGTCGTTTGGCAGGTTAATAGCAATTGTTTTACTTCCTGCATTACAATCACCAGCGTAATAAACAGCATCATAAGCTCCTAAATCTGAATCGCTTCCGGGAGTTTCACTTTTGTATTCATCAGGTACCGGTAAATCTTTTTGGAACTGAGGAAGCAAAGCTGCAAATTTTTCCAGTTTTTTACTCCATTCGTGGTCTTTTATTAAAATGAAAGATTCATGAGCAGCTTTATATCCGTATAATGCATCTTCGTAATTTTCGATCGGACCAACAACAAAATCAATATCATTTGTTTTCATTTCCATCCAGGCAACATCGCTTTCGTAATAATCATCAGTTTGTAATGCTTTTACTCTTAATTCCAGGTATTTTTTAAATCCTTCATCTTCTGCTAACTCAGCTGCTTTTTTAATTAATTCAACAGCTTTGTCTGTTTCTTCTTTAAATGCTTCATGATAAGGTATTGGATATAATTCACCTTCATCATCTCTGCGAATTAAGGTGTATAAGCTTGTTTTATCTTCGAATTCAATTGCATCAAATTCTTCCTTAGTCATATCAGCTGGGTAGAAGTTTGCTCCGGCCGGTTTTGGGATACTATCAAAGAAAGGTTTATTATTATTTAACCTTTCCCAAGGCCCGAAATTGATTTTTGCAAATTCTTTTACTACAGGATCTGTAATACGATTTAACAACTCTTCTTTATTTCCGTATGCTTGTTTCCAGAAAATATCTTCCATTAATTTAGCAGCTTCAAATAAATATCCAAGCATTTCTTTTTGATTTTCAGATAAGTGGCTTATATCAGAAGTTAATTCTACTTCTATAAACTCATTTACTTTGTTCTGAATTTCATTTTCTGTCTCCATGGTTTTTGTTTGATTTCCACAACCTGCAATAATTAAAATTGCAAAGATTGATAAAATAAGTGCTGAAATTTTTCGCTTCATAATATTAAAGTTTTAATTTTTTATAGTAAAATTTTAAAGTTGCAAGATATAATAATGCAATTATATTTCATAATTAATTGGATGTAGAATAAGAAAGCACAAACAATCTAATATTTACTTTAAATCCGCAAGTCACGTGGTGACTAAATGATATAAAGGCTGTTATGCACATTTTTTCTTGTTAGGTCACCCCGTGACTATCACTGGTAAATTAGTAAAATGGTTGATTGGTAAACTCGAAACTTTGAACTTTGAATTATTTTAATATTTTTTCGGCAAAAGCTTTTATATTGGCATAATTAATATTTGATACACTCTGTTCTACATTGGCAACTTTTTTAACTATTGCTTTTTCCAGGAAATTCATTTTATCAAAATCGAATTCGCCACCAAAAAGGCCATGTGCTACCGCTTTATTTCTGATTATTTCAGGGAAAGCGTTTTGAAATTGCTCTAGTGCTTTTTCTCCTTCGTACATGCAGCATAAGAAAAGACCTAATTTCTTTTTAGATAAGGTATCAAGATTTTTATCAATGAAACTTTTAACCTTTTTATTTATCATTCCGACATGAATTGATCCGCCAATAATTACGGTTTCGTACTCAGCTATACTTATATTACGCTCTGTTTCAAGATTAACTAATTTTATGTCAGGTTCTAATTCATTAGCTAATGTATGAGCACATTTATCGGTACAGCCATGTTTCGTTGTATAAATTATCACCGTTCTCATCCGTTAATATTTTATAAATTTCTTATATTATTTGTATTATCTGTATAACTTTCCTGTAATTGTTCTTTTTTTGTTACTCGCTCCCACAAATCCAACACACCATTCTGCTCGTGAACTTCCATGCCTAAGCTATTTGAAAATTTGACTTAAAGTTTTACTTATAATCATTCTTGTTTATGCGTGATTATTGCATGGAAGTTTCATAAAAATAGTTTCTTGATTTAAAGACGATAAATATAACAGAATTTTCGTTAAATCTAAGTTTGGGATTAAGATTAATTAAGATCAAATTTAAGCAATTCAGTCCAAAGTGTTATGCGAAGTTTATTTTGTTGTTCATCTGAATCGTCATCTAAGGGTAAACCAACAAATTTATCCCCAAAAATAGATAATGATGAATCAAACTTATATCCTTTTGTAGGGAATTCACCAACAAAGGTAACACCTTTGCCTTCTAAGGCTTCAAATATAATTCCAATTGAATCGGCAAAAGAGTCCGGATAAATTGAGGAATCACCGGTTCCAAAAATTGCAATTTTTTTTCCTTTTAAGTTTGCAAATTTCAATATATCATATAAAAATCTTTCAAAGTCGGCTTGTAATATTCCTTTACCCCATGTTGATGAACCAAGAATGATATTATCATACATTTCAATATCATTAATTTTTACATATTTTACATCATAAATATCCACTAGCATAGGTTCTATATTTGCTTTTATATTTTCTGCTATAGTTTTTGTATTTCCGGTACTGGATCCGTAGAATATTCCAATTGGTTTCATTAAATAATAATAATTTATTAACAGTATTAGTTATTTGTTAAACTGATAACAAAATATAGTAGAAGTTGTTTAAATAGAATAGTTTATTGTTGAATTTTAGATACTTTATTGTCTAAAGTTAATGGTCTAGTTTTTTTTCTAAGTCGCATGTTTAGTGCTTCAACAAACAAAGAAAAGAATACAGCAAAGTAAATATATCCTTTTGGTACATGTAAATCGATAGCTTCCAGAATCAACATAAAACCAATAAGAATTAAGAAAGACAATGCTAACATTTGAAGTGTTGGGTGATTATTAATAAACCTGCTGATTGCACCTGCAGCAACCATCATAATTCCCATAGCAATAATAACAGCTATAATCATAATAATTAAATGTTCTGTCATTCCAATGGCTGTAAGAATTGAATCAAATGAAAAGATCATATCAAGTATAATAATTTGCAATATAATACCTAAAATTCCATGCTCTTTTTTTATAGGTGTACTTTCATTATCGCCTTCAATTTTATGATGTATCTCAGATGTGCTTTTTGCAAGAAGAAAAATACCACCTAATCCTAAAATTAAATCACGACCGCTAATTTCAAATGTTAACAAGGTGAATAAGGGTTTCGTAAAACCTATAATCCATGTAATACATATTAAAAGAGCAATTCTAAATAGCAAGGCAGCTGCTAATCCAATAGTTCTTGCACTGGGTTGTTGGTGTTCAGGTAATTTATTCGTGACTATAGAAATAAAAATGATATTGTCGATACCTAAAACAATTTCAAGAAAAGTTAAAGTTGCCAGGGCAATCCATGCCTCAAATGATAAAAATATTTCCATATATTTTAAACTCTAAAAATGATTGTCAAATATAATCAACATTTATTTTTATTGGATAAATTATAATAAAAAAGGATGAGTTTCATAACGAAACATCATCCAAATAGTAAACAGGATATATATAAATTTTGAAATTGGCAGTATTAATAGATCTTGTTTAAAACGTTTCCCCAGGAGTTTCTTTTACCAATTTTGAATTTTAAATGTTTTCCTCCTTTTAATATAATATTTAAACCATTTGGAAAAATTTTCATTGTATTGAAATAAAGAATCTCCTGAATTTGGTTAGGTAAAATTTCTAAATTATAATGAGAGTTATTATCTTCTTTTGTTTTAAAATATACTCGTTGATTAGTCAGGATTAATTTTCCATCAACACTTTTTTCATTAGCAAAGTAATTTGAATCACCCGCTTTTAATACTAACTCGTTTGCTTTTAAATCTACTACCATGACTTTTGATTATTAATAATTTGAATTTATTTTATCATATACTATGCCATTGTGCTTATGTGTCTGTAAATCAATAATAATGTTTTAAAATTTGGTTTTTAGACATTACTCAATTGTTCGATTATGTAACAACATGTGTACGATTTCAAACAAGCTTAATGCATTTTAAAGACGATCGAGTTTTTAAAATGATGCAAAAAAGCCTAAAATATTTTTAATTTTTTAGGCTTTAGATATATTAAATTATTGTTGTTCAGTAATTAAGAAACATCATCAGAGTTGAATTTAAATCCTAAACGTTTACCAGTTTTCATTCTATGGTATTCTACTTTCTCATTTAATTGTGCAACCGACACAATTTTAACATTGTCATATG
>JAUVUS010000334.1 GCA_030600865.1 Bacteroidales bacterium
AGCTCCTTGTAAGCAAACCTGTCCGGCAGGAGTAGATGTACAAGGCTATATTTCATTAATCGAAAAAGGGCTTTATAGTGAAGCTATTGGTTTAATTAAAGAGACAAATCCATTACCTGCTATTTGTGGCCGTGTTTGTGTTCGTCCTTGCGAAGTTGCTTGTCGTCGTAATAATTTAGATGAAGGTACTGCAGTGGGTATTGATTATATGAAACGTTTTGCTGCCGATCAGGATTTACTTTCTGAGACAAGATATATTCCTGAAGTAGCACCATCAACAGGTAAAAAAGTAGCAATTATTGGCGCTGGCCCTGGTGGATTATCAACAGCATACTTTCTACAACAAAAAGGACATCAGTGTGATATATTCGAAGCTGCTCCAAATCCTGGTGGCTGGTTACGTTATGGTATTCCTGAATATCGTTTACCAAATGATATCTTGGATAAAGAGGTAGCGGCAGTTACTGAGCTCGGAACAAATATATTTTACAATAAAAAATTAGGAGATAATTTAAGTTATAAAGAATTAAAGAAAGATTATGATTCTGTAATACTAACTATTGGATCGCAACGAGGAACATTAATTGGTTGCGAAGGTGACGATGCTGAAAATGTTTTTTCAGGAATTGATTTCCTTAGAAATATGGAAATGACTGGTCAGCAATATGACTTTACTGGAAAAACAATTGCTGTAGTTGGTGGCGGAAATACGGCTATGGACTGCTGTCGTACATCATTGCGTTGTGGTGCTGAGAAAGTTTATGTTATTTATCGTCGTACTGAAAAGGAAATGCCTGCAAACCCAATCGAAATTCATGAATCAAAGGTTGAAGGTGTTGAATATATGTTTTTAACTAATCCATCGAAAGTTAATAAAGACAAAGATGGTAAATTGAAATCTTTAACTTGCTTAAAGATGGAATTAGGCGAACCTGATGCATCGGGCCGTCGTCGTCCTATACCAATTGAAGGATCAGAGTTTGAGATTGAGCTGGATTATGCTTTAGCAGCGATAGGCCAAAAAACAGAAGTTAATTTCTTAGATGATCTTAATAAATATGCCACCGATGGTAAATTAGAAGTAAATCGTTGGGGCGATATAGATGCTGATAAGCAAACATTACAAACCGGTGCAAAATCAATTTTTGCTGCTGGAGATGGAGTGTCTGGTCCTGCTACAATTATTGAAGCAGTAGCTCAGGCAAAAATTGCCAGTCGTAGCTGTCATCAATATTTAATGGGATTGGAACTTGAACCGAAACCAAAAGAATTTATCAGCCGAAGAGATAATTTTAAAGAACTAAGTTCAAGTGATTTCTTAGGAAGATATCAAAAACAAATGCGTGAAGAAATGCCTGTTCTTCCTGCTGATGATCGTGTAAACTTTAAAGAAGTTGAGTTAGGTTATAATGGTGAAGAAGTTGCAAAACATGAGGCTGAACGTTGTTTAGAATGTGGATGTACAGAGTTTCATACATGTGATCTTAAAAAGTATTCAACACAATACGATGCAGATCAAAAGCATTTCGCAGGTGATTTCCATGAGCATGAACTGGATTTTTCACATCCGTTTATCGAAATAGATAATAATAAATGTATTCTTTGTGCCCGTTGTGTAAGAATTTGTAAGGAAGTAGTAGGAGCAAATGCACTGGGATTAGTAAATCGTGGTTTCGATACATTTGTTGCTCCAAGTATGGGGAATTCACTTACCGAAACTAATTGTGAGTCCTGTGGATTATGTATTTCAACATGCCCAACCGGAGCAATTACAGAAAATGTTGCTTTCAAACCGGGTCCGGTAAAACTGGATACTGTTAATACATTATGTAATTATTGTTCGGTGGGTTGTGAATTAGAATATCATCATAAATCAGAATTCGTTTGGAAAGTAACAGGCAAAGAAGGACAAATTAATAAAGACGGAAATATTTGCCGTTATCCGAAGTTTGGATATGGCATTATGAATGATACAAAACGATTAACTCAACCATTATTAAAAGTTGACGAAAATTTTGAAATTATAAGCTGGCAAAAAGCTTTTGATATTATTGTTGATGAAATAAAAGCAGCTGATCCTGACGAAAATGGATTTTTTGCAGGAGCAAGATTGAGTAATGAAGAAATGTATCTTATTCAGAAGCTTGCACGTGCAGGAGCAAAAACCAATAATGTAACAAGTTTTCATTATGTAGGTCGGGGAAGATGGTATAGTGAGAATTTTGAAGCAAATGTTCCTTTCAAGCAAATCAAAGATGCAAGCAGAATCTACTTATTAGGATCGGAAGTGAATAAGGTCAATGCTGTTGTTAGTTTTATGATAAACAATGCCCGCGAAATTAAAAATGTCCCTGTTGAATTGGTAACAAACAAAGAGTTAAGTGCACTGGAGCATAAAGTAGATAAAACAGTTAAGGTTAAATCATATTATCATTTCATAAAGGCGGTTAATTATTATTTAATGGAGAAAGGATTGCATAATGCCATGTTTATTAAAGATAACTGCAATGGATTTGACGAGTATAAGAAAGATTTAGCTAAAGATAACTACGAAGAATTAATAAAAGAATCAGGAGTGTGTTGTCAGGAAAGTATAGAAGAATTTGCAGTGAAGTATAATAATGAAATAAATGCTGTTCTTGTATTTTCCGAAAAAGAAGTTTCATCGAATGTTAGTAGAGAATTATTTAATCTGGCTATGATTACCGGCAAATTAGGAAAAACTGCTAACGGCTTGATTTCATTAAAAGAAAAGAATAATTCGCAAGGAATATTCGATATGGGAATTTCATCGAAAAATTGTATTGGGTATATTGATTTGACTGATGAAGAATATATAATGAATCTAACAAAGATATGGAATATTGATAGTTTGCCTGCTCAAGGAGATAAATGTATGGAAGAATTATTAACTGAAGGTTTAATCAAGAAATTCTACATTTTTGGTGAAGATCCTGTTGGATGTGCTAATGATAAGGCTAAGGTTCAAAAGTGGTTTGGAGATGCAGAGTTTATCATGGTTCAGGATTATTTTATGACAGAAACAGCTAAACAAGCTAATTTGATTCTTCCGGCAGTGTTCCCTGTTGAAACATCAGGTAGTTTTACAAATACACAAAAGAATATTCAGATATTTGAAAAACAGTTTAATGGTAAAGTTGAAATAGAAAATTATATGCAACTGGTGCAGATATTTAATCAGTTTACAGAAACAAAGGTTGAATCAGTTGATGATATTAGAAAAGAAATATTTGAATTATTCTCAATTATTAATAGGAAAGAAAACTATAAATTCATTTATACCGAAAAAGATGATTTGAATAAAACCTTTAAACATGGTTGCGACTTTGTTGTTAAATATTTTGATGAGAAATTCAAAGAAGCATTTAATTAATGTTTATTATATTCTGGACACCTTTATTATAAAAGTGTCCAGAATTTTTATCTTCCAAAAGAGTCAATCCTTTTTAAACGACAGATACATTTTCCTTAAAGTGTATTAATTTTACATTAAATTAATACATTGAAAAAATTGCGTTGTAATCTATTATTTAATAACTTGCGGTTGAAAAAACGTTCTTGCAGTTAAAAAAAGTTAGAGATATGAAAAAAGCAATTATTGTAATTTTAGTTATCCTAACAATATTAGGATGTAGTGAAGAGGAATCAGTTGAAGTAATCTATGATTTTAAAATCTCCCCCCTTGGCGAAAACGATGTTAAAGTAGATTGGACTGAAAACGAAACTGGTAATATAGTAAAATTTACGATTGATACCGATAATCAATTCGACACACCTGTTGTAGAAACAGAAACAGAATCCTCTGAAAATACTATAACCCTTAGCGGTTTAGCTCCTATGACAAATTATTTCTTGAAGATTGAGGTAATAAAAAATGGAGGAATTATATGGTCCGAAATAAAAGACTTTACCTCATCATACACTA
>JAUVUS010000140.1 GCA_030600865.1 Bacteroidales bacterium
TATCGGGACAATTTAAAACTTAAAAATTAAGAAAAATGACTGAAGAAATAATTATAGCCGGATTTGGTGGACAGGGAGTTCTTTCGATGGGTAAAATTATGTGTTACTCAGGTATTGTTCAAGGACAAGAAGTAACATGGATGCCTTCGTACGGACCGGAAATGAGAGGTGGAACTGCAAACGTAACAGTTATAATAAGTGACGATAGAATTAGCTCACCAATCATTAATGAATTCGACACAGCTATTATTCTTAACCAACAATCAATGGACAAATTTGAAAGTATGGTTAAGCCTGGTGGTACATTAATTTACGATGGTAATGGTATTACTCGTCATCCTGAGAGAAAAGATATCAATATTTATCGTGTTCCTGCTGCTGCTGAAGCTGCAAAAATGGAAACTACAAAAACTTTCAATATGATTGTTTTAGGTGGATTCTTAAAAATTAAACCTATAGTTAAAATGGAAAATGTGATTGCCGGATTGAAAAAATCACTACCGGAACGTTATCATCACATGATTCCTGTTAACGAAAAAGCTGTGAAAAGAGGTACTGAAATTGTAGAAGAAGTTCAAATATTGAAATAATAAACATTAGATATACTTGAGTAAACATCCGAGGTTATATATAACTTCGGATGTTTTTTTATAATATGATAGGTAGATCAGGACATGTCCTGAATCTATTTTTTAATTATTGTAATTTGTAACTAAAAGTTAAAGATGTGTTTTAAAAACCAATATTATATTTTTGTATAATTACAAAATGTTACATATAATTGCAATATGATTACAAATTGTTATTTATCATGAGTCAAAAAATACAAATTGATGCAACAGACAGAAAAATTTTATCATACCTGTTAAAAAATGCCCGAACACCATTTCTTGAGATTGCAAGATCGTGTGGAATATCGGGAGCGGCAATTCACCAACGTATACGCAAACTCGAAAATGCCGGAATAATTAGCGGGTCGAAGTTTATTGTAAAACCAAAAGCTGTAGGTTTTGATATTTGTGCTTTTGTAGGAATATTACTTGATAAAGCACACATCTATAATAATGTTATTAAGGAAATAGAGAAAATCCCCGAAATAGTTGAGTGCCATTTTACTACAGGTACCTGGGCCTTACTGTTAAAAATTTATTGTGTAGATAATCAACATTTAATGAATGTTTTAGTAAATACAATCCAAAATATTCCGGGCGTTGCCCGTACTGAAACATTTATTTCACTTGAACAGACTATTGATAGAGAGTTTAGTATATAAAACTGTTTATAAGTAAGTGTAAATTTAAGTTTTATATTTTATTAACAATAATTCATTAAAAACGTATTAAATATAATCTTGCTTAGTTTTAATCAATGTGTATATTTGCATCCACAAAAGAGATTAGGATTAAGAGCCGCCACGCAGGGTACTCTGGTATGTGGATGAAAGTTCCACCGGCTTATAAGGCCCGGGAAAGTCCCGGGCTTCTTTTATATGATGTTTCCTGATAAATGATCAATTATTTCATCATCAACAGATGTGTACTCTTTCATTAAATTGGCAGTCATGCATGAGTGAACAGGTATGATACCAACTAAATCACCAATATTTATCTTATTGAATAATTCATCAGAAACTTGTAAGGTTCCATGTTCTTGTGATAATTTTATTAAAAAGTAATCCTTGTCTGGTTTTTTCCAACCTTGATCATTTAAATGAACTAATTTACCATAAACCTTATTATCTCCAATTTTCATAAATTCTTTTGAAATATGAATTCCTCCTCCATGTATAATAATTTCTTTCCTTTCTGAGTGTTTAGCAACTACGGGACAAGCCATAACTGTTGCTATCTGTTCAATGCTGCATGAACCTAATTCATATTGCATTAGATCGTAAAAAACAAAGTTGCCGGGGCGAATTTCATCTATTCCTGAAAAATCATTAGCCAAACTACATGATGGAGTATCGCCTGTTGACATAATTAAATCAGGAAATTTGTCGATATATTGTTTTTTTAAAAGAGATAATTTATATAAAGAATCATTATGGATATCAATTATTTCATTTGTACTTTTTGCTTTATAAGTATTTCCTGAGTGCGACAAAAAACCTTTAAAATCCAGTTTGTCAGATACTGATGCTAATTTCAAAATTTTGTCAATTGTAAGAAAAATGTCAAACGAAACACCTGTTCTGCGATATCCGGTATCGATCTTAATAAAGAACCCAACCTCATATTTTAATTCTTTATTCAGGAACTCAATGGACTCGATATTTTCAACCGTAAGATTTAATTGTACTTCTTCGGCCAATGAATTAATTGTTTCAATTTCACGAATATTTACAGGGAAAGCAACAGTAATATCTTTCCAGTCATCATTGGCAAAATATTCTGCCATTCGTAATGAGGAAACTGTAATTTTATTTATGCCAAACTGTTTAAACCATTTTCCGATTATTCGTGACTGATGTGTTTTAAAATGCGGCCTGAAAATTAAATTGTGTTTTTTGGCTTTCTCTGCCATTAAACGAATATTATTCAGGCATTTTTTTTTATCCAGAATTAAAGTTGGAGATACTATATTATCAATATTCATAGTCTATGTAAAATAATTTACACAAAGATATTAATTAATAAGGAATACCTTTCTTTCGGACTGATTTTAATGCTTCGATATACCAAATAAATTCATCTGAAAAACGTTTAGCATGATTCAGGAAAAGAATGAGTTATGTAAATCATTTCAAATCGTTTTGCTTTTTTTCCCAAACTTTTTTGGCGAGTTCCTGCATATCTTCTACATTATCGGATTCGTCCATTATTTCTGTTCCTAACAGTGTTTCTATAATATCTTCCATAGTAACAATTCCAACCATTTCGCCATATTCGCCTACAACCATTGCAATATGTTCTTTTTCTTCAATTAATTTATAGAAAAACCTGATTATAGGCATTTGCTCATTAACAACTTTAATTTCACGTCGTAAACTAAGAAGTTTATTATTTTCTTTCTTATCAATCATGTATTGCATGATATCATCTTTAAGAACATAGCCTGTTATATTTTCAATATCTTTTTGAAAAACCGGAATCCTCGAAAATATTATTTTATCATTCTTTTCTATAAATTCTTTAACAGTAATATTCTCTTCTACCGCAAATACTACTGTTCTTGGTGTTAATATACTTTTTACTTCAATTTTATTAAACACCATAAGGTTTAAAAGAATTTTCGATTCTTCTTTTTTAAAAACACCTTCTTTTATACTAATTTCTGCCATTGCATGAAATTCCGACCTGCTTAAAACATTTTGTGTTTGGTCTTTTTTAAGCGATTTAGTAATAAATTTAGCAAATGCAATTATTGGATAAAAAGGAGAGTAGATCATCCCTTTTAAAAAGTATGGTATCACAGGAGCCAGTTTTTTCCAATAATTGACACCCAGAGTTTTAGGAATTATTTCAGCGAATATCAGAATTGATATGGTTAATACTCCTGATGTTATAGAAAGATATTCGTTACCCCATAATCTTTGAGCTTGCACACCCACACCAACAGCCCCAACTGTATTAGCAAAGGTGTTAATTGTAAGTATTGCAGCTAAAGGAGTATCAATTTTTTCTTTGAATTTTTGTAATGATTTAGCAAAAGCTTTCCCCTCATTTACTTTACCGGCCAGAAAGCTTGGAGTTATACTTAACAGAGAGGCTTCAAGTATAGAACATATGAAAGATATTATTACTGCAATTAAAAAATATAAAATTAACAATCCCATTTATTAATACTTTTAGTTAAATGTAATTTAATTTCTGTACAAATTCATTTTTTCAATATACTTGTAAACTTCTTCAGGAAGAAAGTATCTCATGTCTTTGTTGTTTTTAATCGATTCACGAATAAAACTGGAAGAGATTTCCATTAGCGGAGCATTAATCAAACTTAAGCTTTTATGATTCTCATATTCGCCGAGTTCATAACCAGGTCGTGGATAAACATAAAGCTTATATTGTTTTAAAATTTGCTCGTAGTTTTTCCATTTATGAAATGATTGAAAATTATCTGTACCAACTATCAGGACAAAATCATGTTTTGGATTTCTTTCCGACAAATAAGTTAAAGTATCAATAGTATAGGATGGTTTTGGAAGACTATACTCAATATCTGTGGGTTTAATTTTAAAATCATCTTTTAAGGCAAGCTCAACCATCTTAAGCCTGTCATATTCATTCAATAAAGTTTTTTTCTTTTTTAAAGGATTTTGAGGACTTATAACAAGCCATATTTCATCTAAATCACTGTACTCAACCATATAATTTGCAATAGCAAGATGACCAATATGAATTGGATTGAAAGAACCAAAAAATAATCCTGTTTTCATTTCTTTATTACTTAATAAAGTTAATTACAACTTTTTCTGATTCCATTATTGCATTGTCCAGATTATCATTTACAATAATTATATCAAACCTTTCTGCGTAGTTTAGTTCTTCCTTAGCCTTATTTATTCTTGTTTCAATATCTTCTATACTATCTGTTGATCGCAGAATAAGTCTTTTTTCAAGTTCTTCGATACTTGGTGGCATAATAAAAATTGATAATGCTTTATCCGGATATTTTTTCTTAATTCTTAAACCTCCGACAACATCAACATCAAATATTACATGTTTACCTTGATTCCAGATTCTTTCTAACTCACTTTTTAACGTACCATAAAAACGATTCTCGTAAACTTCTTCCCATTCAACAAATTCATCCTTATCTATTTTTTCTTTGAAATCATCTGCTGAAAGAAAATAGTAATCTTTTCCATCAGTTTCGTTTTCTCTTTTAGGGCGACTAGTGGCTGATATCGAGAATTCAAGATCTAAGTCTTTTTCTAAAAGAGTCCTTACTATTGTAGTTTTGCCCGATCCTGATGGTGCTGAAAATATAAATAGTTTGCCTTCCATATTAAAACTATAGAATATTTAGCATTTGTTCTTTTATTTTTTCTAATTCATCCTTCATCAAAACAACCCGTTTTTGTATATCTGAATCGTTTGCTTTTGAACCAATCGTATTAATTTCTCTACCAATTTCCTGACTTATAAATCCTAACTTTTTACCATTGGATTCAGATTCATCAAGCATCTCAAGGAAATAATTACAATGATTTGTCAGTCTTACCTTTTCTTCTGTAATATCCAGTTTTTCAAGATAATAAATCAATTCCTGCTCAAACCTGTTTTTGTCATAATCTTGTTCGTCCACATTTTTATTAAGACTAACTTTTAATTTTTCCTTTATTTTCTCAGTTCGTGCTATTTCGAAAGGAGTGATTTCATTTTTTTTGTCGTCAATTATTTTAATTCTTTGTTCAACATCTTTTTTAAGATATTTACCTTCCTGTATTCTGAATTCATCAAGTTTATCTAACGCATTTATTATTGTCTGACTTATAATTTCCCAATCGTTTTCGTCAATTTTATCACGCTCAGTATTTAACGTATCGGGTAATCGTATTGCTATTTGTAAAAGTTGTTCTGATGTTTCAAGATTCAGATCATCAGCAACTGATTTTAATTGATCAATATAATTTTTAACTACCCCTGAATTTATTGTTGTTGCTCTGTTATCATCAGTTATTTCGTAATAAAGTACAAATTCTACTTTTCCTCGTTGTAATTTTTTTGATATGATATTTCGAATTTCAAGCTCTTTTTCGCGATACATTCCCGGTATCTTGGCGTATATATCCAGGTTTTTGCTATTTAGTGATTTAATTTCTATAATAACTTTTCGATCTTTTAATTCACATTCGGCCTTTCCGAAACCGGTCATTGATTTTATCATAGTCTTCTTTTCAAATGATTGTATTTATTGGGCAAAGGTAATAAATTAGTTACAATTAGTTATATAGTTTAAAGTTCTGTGTTTAGAGTTTAAAAAAACTCAGAACTCTGAACTCGAAACTCAAAACTAAACTATGACTTTCTTTTTCCAGTTTCCGGTTAAATAATAAATGAATGAAAGAATAAAACCAACAAACCATCCGATTGGCATTGCCCACCATATACCAACTTCTCCGAATTCGCGCGAAAGTAACCATGCACTTGGAATTCGTATTATCCAGAGCGCTATTAAAGATATAAACATGGGAATAAGTGTATCGCCGGCACCACGCATAACACCGGAGATTGAAAACATTGCCGAAAATATAACGTAGAATGCTCCAACAATCATCAAATATTCTTTCCCAATTCTTATTACTTCGGTATCGTTTGTAAATAAGTTCATTAAAAATCCACTTCCCAACAGAACAAATACTGATACTGTTATTGAAACTAATGATGACATTTTTAGGGTAGATATAAATCCGGATCTTATCCTTTCAATTTTTTTCGCACCTATATTCTGGCCAACAAATGTACTAAGTGCTGCTGCAAAATTCATTGCAGGGAGTGAAGCTAATGAACTTATTCTCATTACAACTGAGTATGCAGCAATAACATTTGTTCCAAATGTGTTAACAATACTAATTAGTGCTGTCATACCCACTGCAACAAAAGTTTGTTGAATTCCGGTTGGTAACCCAATACGAATACTTTTCTTAAAAATAGCTTTATCGAAAACCAGTTTTGTAAACGAAAACTGAATAATTTTATGATTTCTGTTTAGATAAATTATTGCAGTTAAAAACGCACCTCCCTGTGCTAAAACCGTTGCTATTGCTACACCTGCAATTCCCCACTTAAAGACTAGTACAAATAATAA
>JAUVUS010000284.1 GCA_030600865.1 Bacteroidales bacterium
GCCTACCTACAGTCCAAATTCGTTCCCGATAGACCAGACGAAACTCGGAGAATCCATAAGCCAATTGCCAAGCCTCAGACTGCTCCCAATCCAACAGTCTCACTGCTCCTGCCTCGTGGTTAGAAGCTGTAGACCTTTAACGAAGCCTTCTTTATGCTGTTGCAGTCAATCATGTTTTACTATTTTTTTAAATACATAATTAATAAGGAAAAAGTTGATTTAAAAAATTATATTATTCTCGGATTACTGATTTTTTTGATTGGAACCACAAAAACAATTGGATATAGCATAATTCTAGCAGTATTAGTTTACTTCGTTTTTGATAGAAAATGGAAAGGAATAGCTATTACTTTAGTAAGCTTTTTTGGATTCTATTTTATTCTTAAACTTATAAAAACGCATGTTTTTGGGGTTGGCTCGGTTCAGTTTGAAAGTCAGTTAAATACTTTGCTTCGTATTAATCCTTATGATGCTTCAGAGGGATTGGAAACATTTTCCGGATTTCTGAAAAGATTCTTCGATAATTCAAAACTATATCTTTCAAAGCATTTATTGAATTTTTTAGGATTAAAATCAGATATAAAAGCAACTTCACTATTTTTCACTTTTATTATTTATATAATATTTTTTGTTTCTGTTTTCTTTTCATTCAAGAAAAATAAATATCTGTTTTTTACCGGATTATATTTATTGATTATTTGTGGAGCGACTTTTTTTATGTTGCAAACAAGATGGGATCAGGATCGTTTGATACTTGTTTATTTGCCATTAATTTTATTATTTCTTTTATCGGGAATTTATTATCTGGGAAAAATTAATTCACTAAAATTTATTAAAGTATTATTGCCGATTCTTTTTATAATTATATTCTTTACCAATTTAAATGTAACCACAAAAAAGGTTAAAGCTAATGATGAATATTTAATGCAGAACCTTGCTGGTAATAAGTTCTATGGAATGACACCTGATTGGATAAATTACATTAAAATGAGTCAATGGGCTGCAGAGAATGTTTCGGAAGATGTAGAGATAGCTTGTAGAAAACCCAGTATTTCATTTGTATATGCAAAACGTAAGTTTACCGGTATTTACAGAATAGAATCGGAGAATCCGGATACTTTAATTGCCAACCTGAAAAAAAGAAATGTGCATTATGTAATCATGGGTAGTTTAAGAAAATATCCTAATCAAAAGACACAGTATACTATAAATACGGTACAAAGATATTTATATTATATTCAGACAAAATATCCACAGGCGATTGTTACAGTTAACAGAATTGGTGTTGACGAAATAGCGTATTTATTTAAAATTGATTATGACAAAGCAAAATAAAGAACAACGAATTAAGCACGAGATAGATCACGGAAAAAAGATAAAAGAGCATGCTGAAGATATTTGGGGATGGTCAACTCCAGCAGGAAAAGAGAGAGCTGACAGAAGAGCTGATTTTTTCGTTAAACTGGGTAATTATAATTCTGATAGTCATATATTAGAAATTGGTTGCGGAACATCATTATTTACCGAAAAGGTTTTTAATGTAACACAATCAAATATTACTGCCATTGATATTTCTGACGATTTGTTGCAAAGAGCAAAACAAAAACTTCCGAATGTTACTTTTTTACAAGAAGATGCAATGAATATGTCTTTTGCCGATAATACATTCGATAGTGTATGGGGTAGTTCTGTTTTACATCATTTAGATATCGAGCAAGCGTTAAAAGAAATTTATCGGGTATTAAAACCGGGAGGTCCAATAGTATTTGCAGAACCAAATATGCTTAATCCTCAAATATTTATTCAGAAAAATGTTTCGTTTATTAAACGATGGATGGGAGATTCTCCAGATGAAACGGCCTTTGTTAGATGGAAGTTGAAAAAGACTTTAAAGAAGATTGGTTTTAAAGATATTAAAATCTTTCCATATGATTTCTTGCATCCTGCAATACCACCTAAAATGATAAAGTTTATAAGAAAAATGGGGCTTGCATTTGAAAAAACGCCAATTATTAAAGAAATTGCAGGTTCGTTAATTATTTATGCAAAAAAATAATCAATAGTAGGATAAAAGAATTGTTATGAAAAAGTATTTTGATAAAATAGCTATTGATAGAATAAAATATAGAAAAAGAAGATCATATTATTGGGAATCCATAACGAAATATATTGATTACTTTTTAACTGATGATCAATCGGTTTTAGAAGTTGGCTGTGGAACAGGTGAATTAATAGGGAAAATAAAGGGTAAGGAAAAAATTGGAATAGATTTCAGCGAGCTAATGATTGAAAATGCTAAAAAGCAGTTTCCTGATGTCGAGTTTTATACCATGGAAGCCGAAAATCTGAAGTTTGACAGAAAGTTTGATGTAATCATATTATCAAATGTTATAGGGTATTTAAACGACGTACATAAAGTATTTGGAGAGTTGTATGAATTATCTGATTCGAACACTAAAATCATAATAACATACTATAACTTCCTGTGGGAGCCATTTATAAAATTTGCAGAGTTTCTTAGAATAAAGAAAAAAACACCTATTCAGAGCTGGTTATCGCATTACGATATTGAAAACTTACTTAATCTGTCAGGCTTCGAAGTTTTTAGAAGAAATAAAAGAATGTTGATTCCGATTAATATACCAATAATCTCATTTCTGTTTAATAGGTTTATTGGGGTTTTACCATTATTTAATTTATTTACCTTAAATCAGTTTGTTTTTGCACGTAAAACACCGGATCTTACAACAGTAAAAAAGGAATATTCAACAAGTGTAGTTATTCCTGCACGAAACGAAAGTGGTAATATTGAAGATGCAATAAAACGATTACCTGAATTTGGTAAACATGTTGAGATAATTTATGTAGAAGGAAATTCAACCGATGATACCTGGAAAACAATCCAAAAAATTCAGAAAAAGTATAAAAATACTCACGATATTAAGATAGCACAGCAAGAAGGAAAAGGAAAGGGCGATGCTGTACGAAAAGGATATTCGATGGCAACGGGCGATATTTTAATGATTTTGGATGCCGACCTGACGGTTCCCCCTGAAGACATTCCTAAATTTTATGAAGCATTAGCATCAGGGAAAGGTGAATTTATAAATGGTTCACGATTAGTATATCCAATGGAAAAAGAAGCCATGCGATTTCTAAATACCATTGGAAATAAATTCTTTAGTTTGTTATTTAGCTGGTTACTCGAACAACCAATTAAAGATACCTTATGTGGAACAAAGGTAATGTTCCGTGATGATTATATTCGCTTACAGGCAAACAGAAAGTTTTTTGGTGAGTTCGACCCCTTTGGTGATTACGATCTGCTATTTGGTGCTTATAAACTAAACTTGAAGATTATTGATTTACCAATTCGATATTGCGAAAGAACGTATGGAGATACGAATATTTCTCGTTTCCGGCATGGATTATTATTGCTACAAATGTGCTGGTATGCTGCCGGTAAAATTAAGTTTTGGTAGGTACAAAGTATTATTAACCCTAAAATAAAATGTAATGAAAAAAACAGGCGTTTATTTAATTATGAGTATTGCTTTATTTACTTTCTCTTGTGATTCATTTAAGGAAAAGAAAGAAGTAAAACAATATACTATTGAGCAATTCATGAACACAATTTCAATTGGTGGAAGTTCATTTTCCTTTGATGAATCTAAGATTCTTTTTTCCAGCAATGAGAGTGGAATCTATAATTTATACGAAATAAGTATTGATGGGGGTGAACCAAAACAATTATCTGATAGGGACGAAACGACTTTTGCAATAAGTTATTTCCCCTCTGATGACAGGGTTTTATTAAGATCCGATCAAGGAGGAAATGAAATAAATCATATTTATTTGCGTGATGAGGAAGGAATAATAAATGACCTTATTCCTTTTGATAGTGCTCGGGTAAATTTTTTGGGATGGAGTCATGATCGAAAAAGTTTCTTCTTTTCCTCAAATAAAAGAGATGCAAGATTTGATGATTATTTTGAAATGAATCTGGCAAATATGGAATATGAAATGATTTATGAGAATTTAGAAGGCTATAATATAAGTACCATATCAAATGATAAAAATCTTTTTGCTTTTACTAAGACTATTACTACTACAAATAACAATATGTATTTGTATAATCGTAAAACCAAAGAATTAAAATTATTATCTGAACATGAAGGAGAAATAACTTATAGGCCTGTAGATTTTAGTGCAGATGGTAATGACTTATATTTTCTTACTGATGAAAATAGTGAGTTTACATATTTAGCAAAAATGGATTTAGAAACTGAAAAAATTGAAAAGATTTATGATGCAGGTTGGGATATTATGTATGCTTATCATTCATACAATGGTAAATATAGAGTTATAGGAATTAACTGGGATTCACAAACAGTTATTAAAATATTCGACACTGCTTCTGGTGAAGAAATAGAATTACCAAAATTTGATAATTTAAATATTAGCTCGGTAAATATTTCACAAAGTGAAAA
>JAUVUS010000209.1 GCA_030600865.1 Bacteroidales bacterium
ACCTATAAGCTCAACCTCTGTAACAACATCAATGGTATGTTTTACATTATGATAGTATAAACTATCAGGTAGCCCATCTTCAAGTTTACTTAAAACAAATTCTTCCACATCATTAACACGTAACAACTGAAGATGTATAAAAAAATCTTCATTTGGAATCTGGCCTTTTAAGTCGTAAGATAAATGTGGCATAAACCCTTCAACGAAATACATATCAATTTCTCCTTTATATTTTATAGGCATTTTACCTCTGTACTGGCATATAAAGAAATCTTTAATTAACATATATGTATTTTCGGTTATGTTTATTTTTCCGGGTTCTCCTGAAGCTTCCATTCGACTAGCTGTATTCACCGTTCCTCCCCAAATGTCGTATGATATTTTACTTTTACCCAGTACTCCGGCAACAACAGGGCCTGTGTCAATACCAATTCTCAAATCCCAAATATGTTCAGAATCATCTTGGTTTTGTCTCTTTAACTCTTTCATGAAATTTTGCATTTCAATTGCTGCCAAAACCATTTCTACAGGATTTGTTCTGTTTTTAACAGGTATTCCTCCGGCACACATATATGCATCGCCAATTGTTTTAATTTTTTCGATATTATATTTTTCAACTACAGTGTCGAACTGAAGAAAAAATCTATCCAGCTCATCAATTAGAAGTTCCGAATCCATTTGTTCGGCGATCTTTGTAAATCCCTGGATATCTGAAAACAACACCTTTACCATGTTGTAATGATATGGCCCTGCTTTTCTTCCTGATTTTAATTCTTTTGCTGTTGTTTTTGGCAGAACTCTTTCTAGTAAATTGTCAGATTTTTCTTTTTGTATAACAACTTCTTCGGTTCGTTCATGTATAATATTTTCTAGTCTAAATCGCTCGCGTGCAAAATAATATGCTCTCCACTTACCAATTAAGATAAATAGTAGTAGTGCTGAAATAATGTAGATAGTAAATGCTGTTTTTGTTCTGTAAAAAGGAGGTTTTATCGAAAATTCATAACTAATTTCTTTTGAAATAGTATCGAAAATATTTTTAGCTTTTAATCTAAATTTATATTTGCCCTCGAAAAGATTTGTGTACTCTTTGAAATTTGATTCTGACCAGTTTGACCATTCGCCAGCTGGCGGATCAAATCCTTCCAGCTTATATTGATATCTAATCTGGTCTTCACTTTCATAATTTGGTGCTGAGAATTCAAATGCTATTGAATTCAAGTCAAAAGCGAAGGGACTGTGAGATTTATTCTCAGAACAAGATTTTCCGAAAGGTAACAGACAAATAACAGAATCTTTCCCAATGGTTATCTTATGTAAAATAGCTGAAAAAGGTTTATCAAAATTAATTTCCTGATTTAAATCGAGACGTATTAAACTTTCAAAACCTCCAAACCAAACTATTCCATTCTCATCAGGGAGAATTGATGTAATAAAGAAATCTTTTATTCTGTTAAGCGGCAGAGGACGTAAAGTTTTTAGAGAATCATTTTTATAATTCTTAACCAAAGTTTTATTACGAGAATTATTCTTGCCAATAATATTTAACCATAAATTATTCTGATTATCTTCAACAATCGGATAAACCCAGTTTGTTTGGTTAACAAAGTCAATTCCAAGCGAAGTATCTTTGTAAAATTGTTGATTAGAATTATTAAATCGGTAAATACCCTGTGATGTAGAGAATAGAACCCCATCACTTATAGCATAAAGATTAATCCATTCAAGGTTTTGAGGCAGGATGTTTTTATTGTTATAATGTTTAAATTTTAAATTTTTTGAATATTTCTCGAAAGAATCAATTTTGTATACTCCATTTTCATTACTTGACAACCAAACCGTACCATCCTGATCCTCAGCAATACTCGTGATTTTGCCATTAATGCCTGTTATTTTTTTTTCGATAATGAGTATTCCTCCGGTATATCTTATGGCAGAAAATCCATCATTATATCCAAGAAAAATATAGGAAGGGTTCTTTTTTGAACGAAGAACACTTGTTATTTCATCTGCTTGTCGATTGTAAAACAGGTAGCCTTTTCTCCCAACTATTTCATAAATCCCCTTTGAACATGAAACAAACAAGCGATCATTAAACTGATGAAAATCATAACAAATTGATTTTATTTCTTCAACTGCTTCGAAATTCGTGCAATCAAAACAGTTTTCACTTTTTTCATCGTTAAAATAACCATAAACGCCGAGGGATGTTGCAACATATAGAATATTTTTAAATTTGATAACAGATTTAACATTTCCTTTTAATCCATGGTTTTTGCTAAAATAGCTGTATGGCGAAGGAATTTCTATTCTGCTAATTCCCTGGTCGTGTAAGGCCCATAAGTTATTATTTTGATCTGCAAACAAATAATTAACCGACAAATTAAAAAGGCCGCTATGTTCATCAATTACAGATACTACTTTACCACTTTTATTAATTACTATAATGCCGGATAATGCAGTCCCGATTGCATAGTTCCCATTATTTAATTCACAAGCTTTTGAGTAAACATTTTCTTCCAGAAAATTATCTGCATTTGTTTTAAATGCTTCAACCGAATAATTGTCAAACAAGAAAAAACCTCGATCTTTATCCGTTTTGATAAGAATTTGTCCATTAAATGGCAGGATGTCTATTACATTCTTTTTTGCAAAAAACGAACTTCCAGGCAATAATCTAAATTCATTGTTTATTAATTTAAAGATTCCTTCACCTTTTTTTTCCAGGAAAATTTGATCATGAATCTTAAAAAGTTCCAGTTCAACATTACTTGAATCTACAATTTCTATATATTCTCCGGTCCATTTAAAAAGTATTTTCCCATTACAAAAAAAGATATGGTTTTGATGTGAAAAAACCTGTTCTATTTGATCAAGAGGAGGCAATTCTGATTTAGAAGAATCAAGTAGTGAAAAGAATTTGGGTTTGCCGGAATTATTATTAGAAATAAATCCAAAATCGTTAAATGTACCTACGTAAATAAGACCATTGTTATCAACATCCATGTATGGGATCCCGGGAACCTTTATTATTTCCCAGAAATTACCATCATACTGAATAATTCCATTGGTATTTCCAATATATGTTATTCCATTAAAATCCTGAATTATCGAAAAATTATTGTTGCTAAAACCATAATTGTTTAGAACTATTCGTTGTATATATGGGCTTCCAATATTATTTTCATAACTTTTTAATGGAAAAAGGATTATAAAAATTACAAGTAATAAGGAAAAAAAAATTGTATTTTTACTAAAATTTATTTTAAAATACATATCTTGGTTTTTTGGAAGCAGATAAACCTAATTTTATAAGTTGTAAGATAAGAATTTTTTTTATTTGATAACATTGATTTAAAATAAATATACCTGTTTATGAAAGATGATAATCATATTATTTTAATTCCTTGGGATTTTACACCTGTTGCTGAATGTGCATTGCAGCATGGTTTTAAGTTTGCCGAAAAGGCAAAAAGCAAAAAAATTGTTTTAATTCACATTATAAAAAGTGAAAAAGAACATGACGAAGCTGTAGAAAAGCTAAAACAGGTTGTAAGTGAAAATCAAGGTAAAAACGGTTTAGAAATAGAAGCTCTTGTTCGTAAAGGAAGTATATTTACTACTATTAGTGAAGTTGCAACCGAAATTAATTCAGAATTAGTTGTAATGGGAACTCATGGATTACGGGGAATGCAAAAACTTACCGGGAGTTGGGCGTTGAAAGTAATTATTAACTCGAAAGTTCCTTTTGTTGTAATTCAGGAACCACCAAACGAAACAGATCTAAAAGACATAGTATTCCCTCTTGATTTTAAAAAAGAAAGTAAGGAAATGCTTAATTGGGTAAATTATTTACACAATTATTTCAGTCCAAAATTTCATATAATAAAACCAAATACTACTGATGTTGGGTTTATAAAAAGAATAAAAGCGAATATTGCTTTCTCAAGAAAATTCATGGATGGTAAAGGTATTGATTACGAAATACACACTGCCGAAGGGAAAAAAAGTTTTCCTGTGGAAATTATGGATTATGGGATAGACATTAATGCCGATCTTATATTGATCCTTTCGACAAAAAACATTGGTATAACAGACTATGTTTTGGGAGCCCATGAGCAATATGTAATTGCAAATAGCTCTAAGATTCCTGTTATGGTTGTTAATCCTCGTGACGATTTAATAAAATTGGAAGCTTATTATTAAAAAAAAAATTATTTAATAAACATATGTGGATGGCTGATTATGTCATCCACTTTTTTTGAAATTAATATGGAATTAGTATTTGCAACAAACAATCGACACAAATTAGAAGAAATCCAAAATTTGCTTGGTAATAAGATTAAGTTATTAAGTCTGAAAGACATATCGTTTTTTGAAGAAATTCCTGAGGATTATGATACACTTAAGGAAAATGCACAACAAAAAGCCCGGTATATTTATGATAGATATAAACTCAATTGTTTTGCCGATGATACAGGACTGGAAATAGATTACCTGAATGGTGCTCCCGGAGTTTTATCTGCTCGTTATGCCGGAGAATCTTGTTCTTTTGAAGACAATATCGTAAAAACATTAAAAGAACTTGATGGTGTAGAAAATCGAAAGGCAAGGTTTAGAACTGTCATATCATTGATTCTTGATGGTAAAGAACACTATTTTGAAGGAGCAGTTGATGGAGAGATTCTTGCAGAGAAACATGGAGATAGTGGCTTTGGTTATGATCCAATTTTCAGACCTTTAGGTTTCGACAAATCATTTGCTGAAATGGACATGGACGAGAAAAATAAGATAAGTCATAGAGGCAGGGCTGCGCAAAAGTTGGTTGATTTTTTATTAGATCGGTAATTCTGCAATATTTTTTTATAAATGGGTTATTAAAGTAAAATTCTTTAGATGAAAAAGAACGTTGCTATCCTGATAATATTTATTACTATTTTTTCATGGTCTGTAAAAGCACAAATTGGTGTTGGTGAATGGCGCGACCATTTGCCATTTTCTTATTCAATAGCTGTTACACAATCTCCAACTAAAGTTTATACGGCTTCAGAAAACGGAGTTTTTTCTTATAGCAAAAGACATCAAAATATAGAAAAGCTTACCAAGGTAAATATTCTTTCAGATATTGGCGTTTCTTCAATTGCTTATTCTGACGAAAATGAAGTTTTGCTTGTGGCTTATTCAAATGGGAATATCGATTTAATTTTCGAAAACGAAGTATTTAACCTGTCGGATATTAAACGGGAAATGATTAGCGGAAGTAAATCCATAAATCATATATTATTTGTTAATGAATACGCATATCTTTCTTGCGGCTTTGGGATTGTTGTTATAAATATCGAGAAAAGGGAAG
>JAUVUS010000093.1 GCA_030600865.1 Bacteroidales bacterium
GATATTCTTAAATATGCAAATTTTGATATAATTATTCTAGAATCATCTGGTATTGGGCAATCCGATACGGAAATTATTGACCAGAGCGATGTGTTTTTTTATGTCATGACTCCGGATTATGGAGCAGCATCGCAACTGGAAAAAATAGCAATGCTTGATTATGCTGATATTATAGCTTTAAATAAGTTTGACAAACAAGGAGCTTTGGATGCTTTACGTGATGTGAAAAAACAATATCAAAGAAATAATTTATTATTTGAAACTCCTGTTGATGAAATGCCTGTTTTTGGAACAATTGCTTCACAATATAATAATGAGGGAGTAAATATTCTGTTTGAGAAGCTGATAAAAATAGTGAATGCAAAAACCGGATTCAATTTTCCTGAAACAAATTATTCATTACGAATTAGCCATAATAAAGAGCAAGTTGTACCATCTGGCAAAATAAGATATCTTTCAGAAATTGCTGATTCTATAAGAACTTATAATCAACATATTGATGACCAGGCAAAAATAGCAAACCGATGGCAGGCTTTGGTTACATCAGAGGCAGAAATTGGAAATGAGAACGGATTTTCAGAGCAGATAAAGAATAGAATTACATCATTGAAAGACGACCTTGGCAAAGAAGGTATTGAGATAATTGAAACCTGGGAAAGCAAAAAGAAAAAATATAAAGATGAATTTTACACATACGAAGTTAGAGGGAAATCAATTAAAGTAGAAACACATATTAAGTCATTATCTCAGTCTAAAATATCTAAAATTGCTCTTCCCTCCTATTCTTCCTGGGGTGACATTTTAAAGTGGAATTTAAAAGAGAATGTGCCCGGAGAATTTCCATATGCGGCAGGTGTATTTCCCTTTAAACGCGAATCGGAAGATCCAACGCGAATGTTTGCCGGAGAAGGAGGACCTGAACGAACCAATAAAAGATTCCATTATCTTTCAAAAGGACAAAAAGCAAAACGTTTATCTACAGCCTATGATTCCGTTACACTTTATGGAGCAAATCCTGATATTCGTCCTGATATTTTAGGAAAAATTGGCAATTCGGGTGTTTCAGTGGCTTGTTTAGATGATGCTAAAAAGCTTTATTCAGGTTTCGATCTTCTTGATCCTTATACATCAGTTTCGATGACAATTAACGGACCCGCTCCCTTTATGGTAGGTTATTTCATAAATACAGCTATTGATCAAAGTTGCGAAAAGTATATAATTGAAAATGGTCTGGAAGAAAAAGTAAAAAAACAGATTAAGAAAATATACAAAGAGAAAGGGGGAAATCTTCCTGAATATCAAGGGAATTTACCTGATACGAATAACGGATTAGGTTTATTTCTATTAGGAGTAACCGGCGATCAGGTATTGCCTAAAAATGTTTACGACAAAATAAAGGAAAATACTTTGCAAAAAGTAAGAGGAACAATTCAGGCTGATATTTTAAAAGAGGATCAGGCCCAAAATACATGTATCTTCTCAACCGATTTTGCTCTAAAAATGATGGGTGATATTCAGGAGTATTTTATCGAAAAAAATGTTAAGAACTTCTATTCGGTATCCATTTCTGGTTATCATATGGCTGAAGCCGGAGCTAACCCTATTACTCAACTTGCTTTTACCCTGGCCAATGGTTTCACATTTGTCGAGTATTATCTATCCCGGGGCATGAAAATAGATGATTTTGCACCTAACTTATCATTTTTCTTTTCTAATGGTTTGGATCCTGAATATTCTGTGATTGGAAGAGTAGCCAGAATAATATGGTCAAAGGCAATGAAAAATAAATATAAAGCCAACTCTTTATCTCAAAAACTTAAATACCATATTCAAACTTCCGGAAGGTCATTACATTCACAGGAAATTGAGTTTAATGATATAAGAACCACACTACAGGCACTTTCAGGGATATACGATAATTGCAACTCCTTACATACAAATGCATATGATGAGGCTATTACTACTCCTACAGAAGAATCTGTCAGGCGAGCAATAGCTATTCAAATGATAATCAATCATGAATTTGGATTGGCAAAAAACCAGAATCCTTTACAAGGCTCATTTATCATAGAAGAATTAACGGAGCTTGTGGAAGAAGCTGTATTACTGGAATTTGACAGGCTTACAGATCGTGGAGGTGTTTTAGGTGCAATGGAATCAATGTATCAGAGAGGTAAAATCCAGGACGAATCTCTTTATTATGAGTCTCTTAAACACAGTGGCGAACTTCCTATTATGGGAGTAAATACATTTTTATCATCTCAAGGTTCACCAACTGTAGTCCCAAGAGAAGTAATCAGAGCAACTGAAAAAGAGAAAAATTATCAAATCGAAAATTTAAAAAGTTTACATAAGGCAAATGAAAATATCTCTAAGAAGATATTAACAGATCTCAAACAAGCGGTTCTTGATAATAAGAACACTTTCGAATATTTGATGGAAGTAACAAAATATTGTTCTATTGGACAAATTACAAATGCTTTGTATGAAGTAGGAGGCCAGTATAGAAGAAATATGTAAATAAATTCGAAACCTAATAAATATATTTTTGATATTTAAATCTTTCGGTGTATCTTGAAATAAATTAAATAGAACCATTTTTGAACAAATTCTAATAACTCTATAAAACTCTAAGTATGAATTACAAAATAGATTATTCAGCAGAAAATTTAATTCTTGTCATTAATCCCAGAATTCCTTTTACTAAAATTGGAATTTACAATAATAAAAACCTTGTGTTTTTAAAAAAAATAATACATCCTGAAGAAGATTTGCTAAAATTTTCAAAGTTCGAAGACCAGGCAAATTTTAGAAAAGATGCAATAATAAAAGAGTTGAAAGATAATGATATTGATTTCGAAAAAATCAGACTTGTAATTAGCAGAGGTGGTTTGCTTAAACCTGTAAAATCAGGTGTTTATCTTATTACTGATAAAGTAAAACAGGATCTTGCTAATTCAATTCAGGGCACGGATGTAGTCAATTTGGGAGGATTAATTTCAGGAAGTATTGTTGATGAACTACCAAATGCAAATGCTTTCGTTGCTGATCCGGTAGTTGTTGATGAGTATAATGATCTTGCAAGGGTTACAGGTTTGCCTGAACTAAAAAGAAAGTCTATTTTTCATGCACTAAATCAAAAATATATCGCACAACAATACTCAAAATCCATACATAAAGAATATAAAGATCTGAATTTGATTGTTGTTCATTTAGGATCTGGAATAACCGTTGGTGCACACCAAAAAGGATGTGTTATCGATTCAAATATGGGATACGATGGTGATGGCCCGTTTTCTCCTATGAGAGCTGGTAGTTTACCTACAGGAGATCTAATCCGGCTGTGTTTTAGCGGGAAATATACCGAAGAAGAGTTGTTGAAAAAAGTAAGTGTGGAAGGTGGTTTGTATGCTCATTTTGGAACTTTTAGCGGTTTAGAGATTAACAAAAGAGTTGAGGAAGGTGATAAAGATGCTGCATTTATTTTTGAGGCTATGGCATACCAGGTTTCTAAAACTATTGGCTCTATGTATGCAGTCTTAGGAGGAAAAGTAGATGCCATATTAATTACAGGATCAATTGCTCATAGCTCATGGTTTGTTCGTAAAATATTAGAAAGAGTTGAAGATATAGCGCCTGTTTCTGTATATCCGGGATCTGATGATATACAAACATTAGCCCTGAAAGGACTTGCTGTATTACATGGAGATGAAGATGTGCGTGTTTACTAAAAATATTACCCAATAATAAATCTGAAGTGGTGTTTCTTTACGAAGCACCACTTTTTATTATCTCTTTAATATATTTATCCGGAACCTGAATTGTTACAACCTCTCCGGTTGCAGTTACAATATTATTAGCAAATACCTCCACATCAACGGTAACCTTTCTTCCATTAATTTCTCTAATTCTCCCTCTAATCTGCAAAGTGCAATCAATAGGTGTCGGCTTTAAGTATTTTACATTTAACGTGCCGGTTAGAAACCTGAATGAGGGTTCTGTATCCATCTCCCTGTTTTCTTTTTTATACATGGCTGCCGCTGCCGAACCTGTACCATGACAATCAATCAGAGAAGCAATTAAACCGCCATATACAAAACCAGGAATAGCAGTATGATATGGTTTAGGAGTGAATGTACTTAAAGTTTCATCACCATCCCAAACAGTTTTTATTTGATATCCATGTTCATTTAGATTTCCACAACCGTAGCAATGACTTAAATGGTCAGGATAATAGTCTTGAAATGCTTTTATATTTTCCATATTAAAATTCATTTAATTAAAGTCAAAAATAATCAAATCAATTTATTCTGAAAGAAATATTTATATAAAGTTTTTTGATTATTCTTACTCTCGCCAGTTTCACTATCGTGCTAGCTTTACCCATTTCTTTAGTAGCCATTATTCCCATTAAAACCAAAATAGCCGAGTAAACATTTTTAAATTAAGATTGTTAATATTTAATTAACATATAATTTCCTTTAATAATATTAAATACTACTTTTGACAACACTTAACAATCTAAATATGTGAATAAAAAGTATTCACAACCGTATGATTTTAACTTACTTCATATTAAATAATTATGAATAAACTAGAAAATCAAACATTACCATCTTTATTGCAAAACAGCTTTAAACTTTATGGTGAGAATATAGCTTTATCGTATGTAAATGAAGAATCGTTTACGTATAATGATCTTAACTCCGAAATCGAAAAGATTAAAAAAGTACTTATCGGTCAAGGAATTACAAAAGGAGATAAAGTAGCTATTTTAAGCAGGAACATGCCTAACTGGGGGGTTGCTTTTTTTGCCATTACGTCTATTGGAGCTATCGCTGTTCCTTTATTACCTGATTTTCATAAAGATGAAATTCAGAATATAATAGAACATTCCGAACCCAAAGGAATTTTTGTTTCTAAATTAATGTATTCTAAAATTGAACATTTGCCTGTTAATCTGCTTGAAACAATCATTTATACCGATGATTTTGAAATAGTTAAAGCCAAGTCAACAACAGCAAACATCAATTATAAAAATAACTTCATTGTCGAAGAATCGGATCTGGCATCTATCATATATACATCGGGAACTACAGGAAAATCAAAAGGTGTAATGTTAACACACAAAAATATTGTTTTTGATGCTGTACAGAGTCTTTCAGTTGAACGTGTAAAATCACGACATCGTTTTCTTTCAATATTGCCATTATCGCATTCTTATGAAAACACTTTAGGATTAATAGTTCCTATTTTACAAGGAGCATCGGTATATTACCTTGAAAAACCTCCTACCCCAAGTGCGCTAATACCGGCAATGCAAAAAGTAAAACCTACGCATATTTTTAGTGTGCCAATGGTAATAGAAAAAATTTACAGAAATCAGATTCTACCTAAATTTACAAATAGCAAAATCCTGGCTATTTTATATAAATTGTCGTTTATACGAAAAACCTTAAATAAGTTAGCAGGTAAAAAACTATATGAAACATTTGGTGGTAAATTAGAATTCTTTGGTATTGGAGGTGCAGCGCTCGACCCTGTGGTTGAGAAATTTTTAAGAGAAGCAAAGTTTCCCTATGCTATAGGATATGGATTAACAGAATCTGCCCCATTGCTTTCAGGATCAAACCCAAGAATTTCAAAGTTTAGAGCAATTGGACCGGTAATGGAAGGTGTTGAAATTAAAATCAATAATGCTAATCCTAAAACTGGTGAAGGCGAAGTATGGGCCAAAGGTGATAATATCATGAAAGGATATTATAAGGAACCAGAACTAACTAAAGACGTTTTAACTCATGATGGTTGGTTAAAAACCGGAGATCTTGGTTATTTTGACAAAGACAACTTCCTATTTCTTAAGGGGAGAATTAAAAATATGATTGTAGGCGCCAGTGGCGAAAATATTTATCCTGAAGAAATTGAATCTGTTATAAATAATTTTAGATACGTTCTAGAATCAATCGTTATTGAAAAGAAAGGAAAGTTAGTTGCATTAGTACACTTCAATTACGAAGAACTGGAAAAACAATTTCAACATTTTAAAGAAGAAGCTGTTGATTATGCCAGGAAAAAAGCCGAAGAATTAAAGACTGAATTACAAGATTATGTTAACTCAAGAGTAAATAAATTTTCGAGAATACACTCTGTTGTTCCGCATACAGTTCCTTTTGTAAAAACTGCAACAAAAAAAATTAAACGATATTTATATCACTAATTTAAAATTTTACTTTTAAAAGTAGAAAACAGCAATATCGCTATAAGCGAATTGCTGTTTTTTTTATTAATTCCGCTCTTTTAATTACAAAAAAAACATTGGTTCAAAATCCAATTAAACGAAATTTAAATTCTATATACTCTTGACAAACGTTAATTTAATATGTATTTTATTAAAAATTTCAGAAAATGAGGTATTGTATTGGCGACATACATGGATGTATTAAAACTCTCAAAGAACTTATTCGTCAAATATGTCTAATTCATAAACATCCTGAGCTTTATTTTGTTGGGGATTTTATTGATCGTGGGCCAAATTCAAAAGCTGTAATTGATTATATTTTAGAATTAAAAAACAGTGGGTTTAAAATAACATCTGTTCGCGGAAACCATGAACAAATGCTGATACATGCATATACGTATAATCAAAAAATCACAGACTCAAACTGGAGCTTTAACGGAGCCGAACATACCATAAGAAGTTTTAATGCTATGGCTGATTTAAATAAAACTGTAAAGGATTTAATACCTGAAAAATATTTTCGTTTTCTTACTTCATTACCCTATTTTATCGAACTTGCTGATTATTATATTGTTCATGCAGGATTTAACTTTAAACTCAAATATCCATTTACTGATTTTGAAACGATGCTATGGACAAGAGAAGAACAATATAATTCGGAAATTACAAAAGCGAAAAAAATAATTCATGGTCATACTCCTGTACCGTTCGGTCAAATAAAATCCCAAATTTTAAATAAAATTAATAATGTATTTAACATTGATTCGGGTTGTGTCTTTACAAATCGGGAAAAGTTAGGAACTTTAACGGCACTGAATATGGATAAATTAGAACTATTAAATGTTAAAAATATTGATGCTTAAATTATGACAAAAATATTGTTGATTTTTATAATTATATTATGATAAAAATTGATATCTTTTCACTTATATAGGTAATACAACTTAAATTTAAGAATATGACATATCAAAACGATTTAGTACTATTATTTACAGGTTCGGAAATTGACACCAATATTTTAAAAGAATTTCTAGAGGATAATCAAATTGCGTCACTCATCAAAAACGAAATGAATTCTGGAAAAGCAGCCGGTTTTGGTGGTGGATTTTATGGTGCTGAAACGCATTTATATGTTTCTGAAAAGGATAATAATAAGGCAAAAGATATATTGAACGAATTTCTTAAATCTATTGATTTATAATTAGTATTCTAAAAACAAAAGAGCTTTTTGGTTCTGTTTAAGTTCCAAAAAGCCCTTTAATAATATAATATTTAACTAAATGATATTCCTGCTTATGTCTCCCAGGTAAAACGGCAGATAAACCAGCAATAAAGTATCTGTTATCGAAAGTCCTTTAAACTTTCCATTAATTTTTTTCGTGTAAAGAAAATTCTACTTTTCACCGTACCTATTTTCAAATTTAATCCATCTGCAATTTCTTTATACTTGTAACCAGATAAAAACATTGTAAACGGTTCTTTAAATTCATCAGGCAAATTATCTATTTCTTTTGTGATTTCGTAAGTTGTATACTCCTTGTCAGGTCTTGTTGGAGAAAGTTCCCTTGATAAATTTAAAAAATATAAATTATTTGTTGTATCGTTATGAGTATTTTCTTTTTGTTGTTTGCGATAATTATTAATAAAAGTATTTTTCATAATTGTAAAGGACCATGCCTTTAAATTAGTATAACCTACAAACTTATCTCTGTGAGATAAAGCTTTTAAATATGTTTCTTGCAAAAGATCCTGAGCTTCTTCTCTGTTATAAGTCAAACTCATTGCAAATCTCGAAAGTTTAGTTTCTA
>JAUVUS010000458.1 GCA_030600865.1 Bacteroidales bacterium
AATGAGGAAACTGTAAGGAATTATTTCGGAGGTACAAATTATCGCGAAGGTGAAACAATTGGGATCCATTATGAACAAGGTCCTGATGGAGGTATTGTAACAATTGACGATACTACAATATTAGATATTGCTATTAAAATGACCGAAGAAACACAATCTAAAAATTAAGATTGAAAAAATTTCTTAAAAAAAGCAGTTCCGAAAACTTTCGGAACTGCTTTTTTATTTGAACACTTTGTATTTTTGCAAGTAATGAAAGAATTAAAAAATTATATACAATCAGCAGAAAAAAAATGGCTGGAGCAACTGTATAACTACTGTCAAAAAATATTTGCTGATAAAAAGATACCCTCGCACAATCATACTCATCATTTAAGAGTGTGGGAATACACTAAAGAAATTCTTTATGCAATAAACAATTCTTGTGAGATTAATTACAATTTGGTCGAATCTTGTTTAATGGCTTCCTTATTTCATGACACCGGTTTAACTGTAACTTTAAAAGAAAACCATGGAGAAGAAAGCAAAAATATTTGTGAAAATTATTTTAAAAACAATAATATAGAAATACCTGAGAAATTTGAAGAAATACTTTATGCCATTGAAAAACATGATGATAAAGATTATAAATTATACAATCATACTCCCGATTCAATTTTATCAATTCTTTGCAACGCAGATGATTTAGATGCCTTTGGTAAAATCGGGGTAATTAGATATACTGAAATTTACTTGCTTAGAGGAATTAATCTTAACGAATTACCAGAATTAGTTGTTAAAAACCTTGATAAACGATTTGCAAATTTTGAAAAAACTTACAAAGGTTTCTTTGAGTTATATAACAAACATAAAAACCGCTATTTGACTACCAGGAAGTTTTTTGAAGAATTACAAGGTGAGTAAAATTCTCATATTATCATCAGACAAGAATGCCTGATGTACAAACTATTTCACAACAAAATCCAATAACTTTTCATCCTCGATATATGCAGTAAGCCTGTCTCCTATTTTTACAGACCCAACACCCGAAGGCGTTCCGGTAAATAAAAAATCACCAATTTTAATTGTCATGTATTTTGTCACATGCTCTATCAGTTCATCTACTTTAAAAATCATTTCACCGGTATTAGCTTTTTGAACAAGCTTACCATTTAATTCCAGTCTAAAATTGATATTATTAATATCTTCAAATTTATCTAATGATATAAAATTACTTATTGGTGCTGCACCGTCGAATGATTTTGAAACTTCCCAGGGTAAACCATTCTCTTTACATTTTTGTTGTAAATCACGTGCAGTAAAATCAATTCCGAGTCCAATTTCATTATAATATCGATGTGCAAATTTAGAGGCTATATTTTTACCCAATCGGTTTATTTTTACTACAATCTCAAGTTCATAATGAATATCGTTTGAAAAATCAGGATAAAAAAAAGGCTGGTTATTACGAAGTAAAGCTGAATCGGGCATTAGAAAGAAAATTGGTTCTTTTGGAACCGGATTATTTAACTCTTTGGCATGCGCAATGTAATTTCGACCGATGGCAATTATTTTCATGAAAATAGATATTAGTAGTGAGATTATGAGTATCGAGACAATCTTGATACTTGATACTCACATCCTGATACTATTAAGTTACGAATTAAATTTCCTAAGCTTAATTGCTGTTAAAACCTTCTTTGTATAAAGCGGAAAATCGCTATTCAGCATCCAGCTAAAATATCCCTGGTCTTTTTCTAAAACAGAGTCAACCGTTTGCCCTTTGTATTTTCCAAAATTAAAAACCTCTTCTCCTTCTTCGTTATAAACTATTCGTCCGGCAAAGTCAGCATTTTTATTATGCGATGAAAACTTAGAAAGTTCTTCCACATCATTATTCAATTCAGTATAACGATCAATTTGAGCTTTCAGAATTTCGTAAGTAGCTATCGTATCAGCCTCAGCACTATGAGCGTTATCTAAATTCTTTTCGCAATAAAATTTATACGCAGCACTTAATGTGCGTTGCTCCATTTTATGAAAAATTACCTGTACATCAATTAAGCGATGTTTTTTTAAATCAACATCAAGGCCTACTCTTAAAAATTCTTCAGCTAATAATGGAACATCGAATTTATTTGAATTATAACCAGCCAAATCGCATCCTTCAATAAATTTTGCAACATCCTTTGCCACAATATTAAAAGCTGGTTCATCCTTAACATCCTCATCACTAATTCCGTGTATTTCTGTCGATTGGGGTGGAATAGGCATCTCAGGATTTATGCGCATTGTTTTTGTTTCTTCTTTTCCATCAGGCATTACTTTGTGGAGCGAAATCTCAACTATTCTATCATTTGCAACATCAACTCCGGTAGTTTCGAGGTCGAAAAATACAATCGGCTTTTTTAAATTCAATTCCATTATTGTTATTGTGTATTTATTATTTGTATTGAAAAAAAAAGAGTTTCGACTGAAACTCTTTTCAAATATCTACTCTAAAGACATTAAACATTGATCATCATTGGCATTAGTAACATCAATACATCTTCGTCATCGTTTTCTTTTTCAGCCGGGAATAAAATTCCTGCACGAGAAGGATCAGATAATTCAACCAACACATCTGTTGATG
>JAUVUS010000310.1 GCA_030600865.1 Bacteroidales bacterium
CCGGGAACTGGAAATATTTTGACGAGCCGGGTAATCTGATTGCTGAAGGCCCGTTTGAAAATGACCTGGAGGAAGGACAATGGTATTTCTATTATAGTAGTGGGAATTTGAAAGTAATTGGTTCGTACCACACCTGTGGTTGGGCCGGTTATTAGTATTTCATCACCTACTTTTAAATCATGAGATTCAATTAGAAATTCAGCTACCTTAATTTTTGTAAAATAGTTAGTTGTTTTGCCAATGTAAATCTTACGTTTTGTTGCTCTTGAACCATATTTGTGACTCCATTCACCCAGTTTTTGACCAAGATAATATCCATCCCAAAAGCCACGGTTAAAAACGGCTGAAAGGCGACTCATCCAATTACTAATTTTTTCTTCGTTATATGTTCCATCCAAATAAGCAAATACGGCTTCGTTATAACTTTCTGAAACTGTTTTTACATATTCCGGTGGCCGTGCTCTGCCTTCTATTTTCAATACACTAACTCCTGCATCAAGCACTTTGTTTAAAAAGTTTATTGTACATAAGTCCTTGGGTGACATAATGTATTCGTTGTCTATCTCAAGTTTATTTCCGGATTCTTTTTCTGTTACAATATATGCTTTTCTGCACGTTTGCATACAAGCTCCACGATTAGCCGAGTAATTTTTTTCGTGAAGACTCAAATAACATTTCCCTGAAATTGCCATGCAAAGCGCACCATGAATAAACATTTCGATTTTCACTAAATTCCCTGATGGACCAATAATCTTTTCTTCCTTAATAGCTTTGCTAATTTCAGCAACCTGATCAAGAGAAAGTTCGCGAGCCAAAACAACAACATCAGCAAACTGAGCAAAAAACTTTAAACTTTCAATATTACTAACATTTAATTGTGTTGAAATATGAACCTCAACACCAATTTTTCGTGCATAGTTTATTACAGAAATATCTGAAGCAATAATAGCTGTAACTTTATTCTTTTTAGTGACATCAACTATTTCACGCATTAAGGCCAGCTCCTTATCATATATGACAGTGTTTACTGTTAAATATGACTTAATATTATTTTTATTACAGATATTAACAATATTCTCAAGATCGTCAAAAGTAAAATTATTGGATGAATGGGCTCTCATGTTCATTTTTTCAATTCCGAAATACACGGAATCTGCACCCCCCTGAATAGCTGCCATAAGTGATTCATAAGAACCAACAGGAGCCATTATTTCATAATCTTCTCTTTTCATCTGTTTTTGTTTCTGATAATTTTAAAGCTTTTGCAAAGTTAATTTTTTAGATTAATTTAATCGGTACTACCACGAATTTAATGGTAATGATTGAATGATAAAATGCATAAATATTAAAATGTTATATCTCTAACCAATATTCTAATTCACCAGCTTTTTCTACAACAACATATAAATTTTTAATAAAAAACTCATATTAACATTTCTTTTTCTGTTATAATTTTCTATAGTTATTTAATAATTTTATCATTTACGCATTTATCTATTTAAAAACCCACTATTCATTGCATCCCGCTGCTTGTCTTGACACTCAATACTCAATATTTAATACATAATACTTGACTTTCATCAAACAATTTAATATCTTAATGAAGTAAAAATTCACCCTCTAAAAAGGTGGCTTTGAATTACACCCGTTAGGCGCTTTATTATTAGTAATAATGGAATAATGGAAATTTGTATAAATTGTTACGTTCAAAAACTCAAACGGGGATTAATTCTAATATTCCAATTTTCCAGCATCCCAATAATTTTTATCATGTATAATAAATAAAGAACACAATTACCATAAAAGAAGGTAGATTTCTAATTTAAATTAAAATTACCATTATGTGTCAGAACCAAATTTTAATAGAAACAGTGGGATATATTAAGAAAGAAGAAAATCTTACAACGGTTGAAAATAATATTATCCCACACACATTTGTTTTAGAAAACTTACAACCATTTCCCGGTTATCATGGAGCAAATTTGCCTGAGAAACTCAGACCCCGATCTTTATTTTTAATTGTTACACAGGAATATTCGTTTGAAGATATTGCCCGGATAAGCAAAAAGATCAAACAAAATTTCCAGTATGATTTTAATGCGTCCATTGGACATATTTATTTTAAAACAACAACATATACTTGTATTCGAATTAAGTATTTGAAAAGTTTTACATTCCTACCTGAGCTACAGGGATTATTTCAGGACGAAGGAATCAAGTTTGCAAAGTACAAATCAATTGATTCCAAAGGCTTAATTGTAATAAACAAACATTTTTATGTCAATGAGCTTGAGGACGGTTTATATAATGACCTGGAGGAAGATTCTAAGTTTTACATTGAGGTTCCAAAAGATTTGCCATGGGATGTGTTTAAAGAAATCACTCTAAATATTAAAAACAATATCGATAACAGTGATTTTGATGCTGCTCAGGGAGTTTTTTACAGGAAAGGGGGAATCGTAGAAGTAGTTAGATTGTATATTTGTGAAGGAGAAATTGATAAAATAAAAACCATTCATAAATTTTACATTGACAAGATAAAAAAATATAAATAGAGAATTTTATTAAGGACTAATAAAGTTTATTATAATACTTCCGAAGTTTTTAAAACTTCGGAAGTATTTGTAAATAAGGATGAGTTAAAAATAAACCCTGCTTTTTCTTTGGTAAAATAATTGATATAGATTATTAGAACTTTATTACTTTTGTGTTTTTAAGAATCAGATAATTATTATGAAATGCGAAATATAAAATCAATTATAATAGGCTTATTTCTGGCAACAACCATTCTTTTAACGCTTGCTATTTCGGCAAGTTATTTTTACGAAGACCAGGTAAGCCAGTATTTAATTGAGGAATTAAACGAGTATCTTTTAGCTGAAGTCGAAGTTGAAGATGTGAATTTTTCTTTACTTAAGAAATTTCCCAAAGCATCACTTGAATTTGAAAACGTGTTAGCACATTCAAAAAAAGGGTTTTTTAGTAAAATCCAGGGTTTTAATACCGACACTTTGTTTTTTGCTAAAAGCATTTATGTTCAGATCAACCTATTCGACTTGCTTTCTAAGAATTATAATGTTAGTAGTATTCATTTCGATCAGGGCAACATTAACTTATTTATTGATCATCTGGGCGACCCAAATTATATATTCTGGGATAAAGAAAAAAAATCAGAAAATAAGGCATTTAATTTTGAGCTGAAAGAAGTTAAAGTTACTAGTTCTGAGCTTTTATTTTGTAACGATGTAACTAAGTTTTTATTAAAATCGAAAATAAATAAAGTCGATTTTGAAGGAAATTTCTCAAATCAAAATTATTTAATGAAAATAAAGTCAGATTTGTTTTTGAATAAACTAAATATAGAAAATGTTGATTATATCATAAATAAAAATGTAAAAGCAAATTTAGACTTAGATATAATCAATAATCTTATCCGGTTAAAAAATGGAGTTTTAAATCTCGACAATTTAAAATTTGGTGTTAATGGAAACATTGAAAAATCGGGCAACAAGAAAATAGACTTGCTTATTTCAGGAAAGAATCTGAACCTGAAAAGGTTTATTAGAAATTTACCACCAAAAGTTATCGATGAATTTCCAAATATAATCGGGCAAAAAGGTGTTGCAACTTTAAACTTAAATATTTCAGGAGAAAATATTAAAATTAACAGGCCTCATATAGAAGCCTTGTTCTTGTTAAATGATGTTCAGCTTTTTGATATTGAAAGAGAAATAAGATTAAGTAATGTATATATTGATGGAGAGTTTACTAATGGTATCGGGAATATTTCGAATACTTCAAAATTGTCATTTAAGAGTTTTAAAGCCAATTTAGAAAGCAATTATTTTGAGGGAATTTTTGAATTATCAGACTTTAAAAATCCACAAATAAAGTTGGACATTACCTCTGAATTGTATTTTGAAGAACTAAAGGAAATATTTCAGATTGATACAATTGATGTTTTAAAAGGATATGCAGAAACAAGAATAAAGTATAATGGAAATTACAGTGAATTGAGGGCATTTAAATTCAGGGATTTATTAACTAAAGATTATACAGTTAATCTGGTTATTAAAGATGGAGAATTAAAATTCAAAAATTACTCCTTAATATTAAATGAGATTTCTGGTAATATTGATTTGAACAGAACCTTATATACTGATAGTCTTTATTTTAAAATAAACGACAATGATTTTTTAATTAAGGGCAGGATATCAAAACTTTTCGAATATTTTAACGAAA
>JAUVUS010000228.1 GCA_030600865.1 Bacteroidales bacterium
GCAGCAAGTCCATCGGTAGCATCCAAATCAGAAGGTAATTCTTTAATCTTTAAAAGATTCTTTAAAAGTATTGCTACTTGCTCCTTTGAAGCATTTCCCTGACCTGTTATCGACATTTTAATTTTTCCTGGTGCATATTCAAAAATGGGAATTGATCTTGATAAGGCAGCCGATATTGCAACCCCTTGTGCTCTTCCAAGTTTAAGCATCGATTGAACATTCTTTCCAAAAAAAGGTGCTTCAACAGCCATTTCGTCCGGATGGTACTGGTCAATTAATGATGTAACCCGATCGAAAATGTGTTTCAGTTTGGTATAATGGTCGCTATATTTTTTTAGTTCGATTACACCCAATACAATGAGTTTTGCTTCTTTTCCTACAACTTTTATTAAGCCATATCCCATAATGGTTGTACCGGGATCAATTCCTAATATGATTCTTTCTTTATCCAATGATTTAAAATTATATAGAACCTATTTCATCTTTTAAGTTGCGAATCTCTTTAAACGGCCTTCTGTATATATCATAAGATGATTTCGTGCTTGAAAAAGAACCATTTTCAATATGATATAGTACCTCATCTAATGTAGCTTCTCCTATTCCGAAATTTGTTGAAATATCATCTTCAACATAGCTGTCGGCCTTTAAGCCATCATAATATCCTCCGTAATTATCGGCATTTACCAGTTTAAAAGAAATTGGCACATAAACTAAATTGCTTACATTACTACTAAACGAATACATTCCAACGGGCTTACCATAGGTGTCATCTCCAACTATATAAACGTAAATATGTGGATCGAGGCCGTTGATTATAACCTCGCTGGCAGAAGCAGAGCCTTTACTTGTAATAAAGTAAACTTTATTCAATCTTAAAGAACTGGGGTCTTTCTCAAAATTAACTCCTTCATCCATATCCGATCTGTCATTATTATGCACATACTTTACAAATAACTTTCCATTTATATCATCCGGAATAATCAATCCTGCAAGGTGTGTAACAACATCCATTCTTCCACCACCATTATATCTTAAATCTATCACTAATTCACTAACCCCTTCATTCTTAAAAAAAATAAAGACATCAGTTAATTCATCTTTTGACGGACCAATAAAACTTTTAAATACAAAATAACCTACCTTAGAACTTCCGTTTTCAATAACACTTACATAACCAACGGTATTCATGGTAACAAGTTTTTTCTGGAAGGTTTCAGAAACAATAACACCGGTTGGAGATTCAAACTCTATAGTATTGCTAATTCCAATTTCATTTGCTCCTAACAAATCGCTTAAATTGGAATTTTCATCGACAATATTTCCATTTATTTTTTTTATTATCCAAGCCCGTTGTATACCAAAATCATTTAAATCAGAATCATCAAACAAAAATGTAATTCTTACATTTCCGCCAGAATCTGGTGCATATCCAAAACCATATCCGACATAGGTTCCTTCCTCATAATATTGTGAGTGCGCTTCTTGAGTTGTAATGTAACTCCATTTATCTCTGGGTTCATATCTCATTGCTTCTAACAAATAATTCGGATCAGTATAATCATCAGGATCAACATCCGAAATTGAATCTTTCCAATAATAATACGAATCCATTATTGAGTATAACTCGCTAACAGTATCAGAACCCGGAGGATATATTTTATCCTTTTCACATGAGTTAATAAAAACAAGGCCAATTAATAAGGCCAAAACTAAAGACAAATTATAAATTCTATTTTTCATAACTATTACTTTCCCTTTTCGCTTGCTGAATTAATATTCCTGAAATGATCAAAATTAATCCAAATAATGTGGTTATAAATATTTTTTCTCCTAAAATTATGCTTATAAATACTAACGAACAAAAAGGTGTTAAATATATTAAATTGCTAATTTTATCTGTTCGTCCTATTAGCTTTAATGCTTTTAGCCATAGTACAAATGCTATGCCCATTTCAAATAAACCAATATAAACTCCGGCTAATAATCCTTCGACACTTACTGATTTTATGTCGGAAAATACTGCAGTTGTTATAGTTATAAATAAAAATGCAAATAAAAAATTAAGAAATAACTTTAATATTTCATCTCGATTATCTTTAACATTATACAACCAGAACAGAGCCCAAACAACAGAGCTTCCAAGAGCTAAGAATACACCCAGAGGATTAGAAAATTTCATATTCATAATATTCCCTTCGGATGATATTAAAATAACACCTATAAAACTTAGCAATAAAGCTAACATGCTTTTTAATTTTAGCTTTTGCTTTAAAATTGGAACAGATAATAAAACCAGAGTTATTGGCCATACAAAATTTAAAGGTTGTGCAACCTCGGCAGGAAGTAAAGAATATGCAATAAATAAAACTGTATAATAAAGAAACGGATTTAAAAAGCCCAGGATGATTGAATGAGAATAATCTTTAATTGATAGCTGCTTTATTAAAATCAGTTTTTTTTGATATAATAAAATAAAAAATAAAAACAATACAGCTGTTGTTGTTGCAATAAATAACAACTGAAAATAATCGACGTGTCTTAATCCAATTTTAAATGCCGAAGCTGATGTTCCCCAAAAAAGAATTGTTAGTCCCGCATATATATATGCTTTACTCTGGCTTTTCATTTTTGAGTAGAATCTTTAATTGAGAAGAAAAGAGTATTATACTTCTTATTTATCATGCATATATTTGAATCAATTCTTTCTTTTAAAAAATCTATTATTTCATAAATATCTTTTGTTTCCAAAATATATTCGGATTTTGAAATCTGGTTATTTAAAAATTCATTTTTTAACGACGACAATTGATCTTTTGCGAAATAAATTTCTCTTTGAGTTTGAAGAATAATTTCATTAAAATCACTTATATTTTGTTCAAGATACTGGTAAAATCCAAGTGAATCAGGAATATTTAAATTCTGAGCTAAAGAATCGATTCTTAGGCTGTCATCAATAAGTAAGTAAAAGTTATCTGAGGTAAAATTATACTGATTCTGTACAACATCCAATAAACTATCCGTAACTAATAATAATTTATCAACTTTTGTAGTATCCGGGGCTTCCTTCCTTTTACAATTTGAAAATAAGATAGATACCAGTATTAAAATAATTATTCGTAATCTCATAATGCTAGTTTTGAGAATAGAAACTAATAATACGAAAAAATTTAAATTTAAAATGTCTAAAATAAGTTAAAATTATATAACGAGTAATCCTACTTACAACTTTAATATTAGTCATTATTATTTTAAGAGTTTTAAATTGCAAACAAGAATTTAGAAATCAACAATAAATAATTTCAAATTTTAGGCATTTTAAAACTTTAAGCATTTCTAATCAATAATATCAAATCCGGTGTATGGTCTCAGAACTTCAGGAATAACAATTCCTTTCTCTGTCTGGTTATTCTCAAGTAATGCAGCCAATATTCTTGGCAAAGCCAGTGCGCTTCCATTTAATGTATGTGCTAATTGCGGTTTCTTCTCACCTTCTTCTTTAAATCTTAGTTTTAATCTGTTTGCCTGGTACGATTCAAAATTTGATACAGAGCTAACCTCTAACCATTTTTCCTGAGCTACAGAGAATACCTCAAAATCATATGTTAAAGCCGAAGTAAAACTAATATCACCTCCACATAATTTTAATATTCTATACGGAAGATTCAACGATTTTACTAATTCCTCAACATGATTTACCATTTCGTCAAGTGTATCATACGATTTTTCAGGATGTTGTATCTGAACTATCTCTACTTTATCAAACTGATGCAAACGATTCAATCCCCGAACATCTTTCCCGTACGAGCCTGCTTCTCGCCTGAAACATGGAGTATAAGCAGTCATTTTTTGGGGAAAATCTTTTGAACTTAAAATCACATCTCGAAAAATATTGGTTACCGGAACTTCTGCTGTTGGAATTAAATATAAATTATCGACAGTAACATGATACATTTGTCCTTCTTTATCAGGTAACTGACCTGTTCCAAATCCGGAATCTTCATTAACCATAAGTGGAGGCATTACTTCCAGATATTCTGCTTCCGTAGCTTTATCAAGAAAATAGCTGATTAATGCACGTTGTAATTTTGCTCCCTTTCCCTTGTAAACCGGAAATCCAGCACCTGTAAGTTTATTCCCTAATTCAAAATCAATAATATCATATTTCTTTGCTAAATCCCAATGAGGCATAGCTCCTTTGTGTAATTCAGGAATTTCTCCTCCGGATTTCACTTCAAGATTATCCTCTTCGCTTTTTCCAACAGGAACTGATTCGTGAGGTATGTTTGGAATCTGAACTAATAAATCATTTAATTGCTTTTCAATAGCTGTTAATTCATCCCCTTGAGATTTCACTGTCACTTTTAATTCAGTATTTTTTTCTTTTAACAGGTTTGCCTCCTCAGCTTTTCCGTTTTTGAATAACATACCAATTTCTTTCGACATTTTGTTTAATTCCGCCTGGTTGCTATCCATACTATTTTGGTTTGAACGGCGTTTTTGATCTAAATCAAGAATTTGACTTACAATATTTTCAGCTTGAAAGTTTTTAATTTTCAGTCTCTCAATTACTAAATCTTTATTCTCCTGGATGAATTTTAAGGTAAGCATATCTCTAATTGATAATATGAATTATTAATAAATAAAAAATCTCCTAAATTTTTACTATAAAATAGTAAAATCAGGAGATTCAAAATTACGTAAAATTCTTTTATACTTCGAAAGGAATAACAGATACAAATGATTTATCCCCTTGTTTTTTTCTAAATTCGATTTTACCATCAATCAAAGCAAATAATGTATGGTCTTTACCCATTCCAACATTTTCGCCCGGATAGTGTTTTGTTCCTCGCTGGCGAACAATAATGTTACCAGCTTTGGCAGCTTGACCACCATATAGTTTTACACCTAATCGTTTACTTTCCGATTCGCGACCGTTACGTGAACTACCAGCTCCTTTCTTATGTGCCATTTTCTAAAGTATTTTAAAATTAAGCAATAATTTCTTCTATTTGAATTTGGGTAAATTGTTGACGATGACCGTTTAACGTTTTATACCCTTTTCTTCTCTTTTTCTTGAAAACAAGAACTTTGTCACCTTTTTGGTGA
>JAUVUS010000283.1 GCA_030600865.1 Bacteroidales bacterium
GGCACGATGATTTTTCTATTGATGTTTTGAAAAATTTCGTTAACGACCTTAGTCCAAAAGTTATCGGGAGTGGAATGGTTATTATTTTTTTAGTTATGATTTTGGGAATAGTAGTCCATGAATTAATACATGGAATTATTTGGGCCAAATATGCTGAGAAAGGATTTAAGTCAATTAAATTTGGTGTTTTGTGGAAAATGCTTACTCCATACTGTTATTGCAAGGAACCTTTATTGGTAAAACATTACATTCTTGGAGCAATAATGCCAGCGATAATTTTAGGACTTATTCCCGCTATTTATTCAATAATATTTGGGAATATAGGATTATTATTGTTTGGAATTATTTTTACAATGGCTGCATGTGGAGACTTTCTGGTAATAAACGTATTGAGAAAAGAAAAAATGGATAGCTTTGTACAGGATCATCCTTCTGAAGCAGGTTGCTACGTATATCGAAAAGTGAACGACTAAAACGGCAACACACAACAGCGGGTGCTTAAAGCATGCGGGGTTATGGTTAATATATCATATATTGATTTAAGATGAAATCTGGATTTTGATCATCACAGAATATTCTGTATTTTCATTCCTCAAAAAATACCAGAACTTATGAACTCATTTGGCAGAATATTCAGGATAAGTATTTACGGAGAATCACACGGAAACCAGGTTGGTGTAATGATTGACGGTTGCCCTGCAGGATTGGCTATTTCAGAAGATGATTTTACTGAAGATGTTTTACGACGTAAGAGTGGTGCAAAGGGAACTACACCAAGAATTGAAGATGATAAACCAATTTTAGTTTCTGGTGTTTTTAATGGTTTTACAACAGGCACGCCAATACTAATTTCTTTTCATAATAAAAATACCAAATCAAACGATTATAAAGATTTGTTCAGTTCTCCTCGTCCTGGGCATGCCGATTTTACTGCCAAAATGAAATACGGAGGATTTAATGATTATTGTGGTGGAGGCCATTTTTCGGGTCGTTTAACTCTTGGCCTGGTTGCTGCCGGTGTTATTGCTAAAAAACTGATTAAGCCTGTTTCTGTAAATGCCAAACTTGTTGAAGCAGGAGGAGAGCCTGATATTGAAAAAGCAATTGATAATGTTATAAAAAATGAAGATTCTATAGGTGGCGTTGTAGAATGCAAAGCTGAAAATATATCTGTTGGTTTGGGTGAACCATTTTTCGATTCTACTGAATCATTATTAAGTCATATTATTTTTTCAATTTCGGCAATTAAAGGAATTGAGTTTGGTTCGGGTTTTCATGCAACAAAAATGTTTGGTAGCGAACATAACGATCAATTAATTGATACATCGGGGAAAACTCTCACCAATTTTGCTGGTGGTATTAATGGAGGAATAACTAATGGAAATCCGCTGGTTTTTAGAGTTGCGGTTAAACCAACATCAAGTATATCAAAGGCACAACAAACAATAAACCTTAATACAGGTCAAAAAGAAGAATTGAAAATAAAAGGACGTCATGATGTTTGTATTGCTTTGAGAGTTCCTGTAATTATTGAGGCAGTAACTGCAATTGTTTTAGCCGATTTAATGTTACTTGAACAAAAATTACCCGGAGTCATTTCTGATAATTCTACAAGATAAAACCAAAAATCATATTTAACGAAATCAAAATGAGAAAATCATTAATTATTGTAATAGTAAGCTTTGTAATTGCGGTACTATTAATCAATCAGTTTGTTGATGCACCAAGCTTTGACGATCCAAAGGAAAAACTGGACTTTGTGCTTAAAGAAAAACAAGATGATCGTTTAGATTTAATTTATCTGGAAATTTTAGCTACAGATTCTCTCAATATTGATTATCACTACGGTTTGATTACAAACTATTTTTCGTTTCCTCCATCAAAAAGGGTAATTAACGAAAAAGATTTAATTGATATTTACTGGAATTACACAGATTATTCCGATAGTCATGCAAATGATATTGGATTTTATTGTTTGGGTTTAATTTCCTCGATGAAACAGGATCACAATAATGCTTTAATTTATTTTACACAGGTATCAAACGACAAGTTAAAATATTTAAATAATTCGATAGGTCGGGTTTACTCTGGAATAAAGGATTTCGATAAAGCCGAAAAGTATTATTATAAAGCAATTGAGACCGGGGGAAATGTTGAGGGTGCGTATTCAAATCTCATTAATTTATATTATTCTCAACAAAGATTGGATAATCTTTATACATTATTGAAAGATAGTAATGCCAGAAAATATTTCCCGTCACATCTTAAAAGATATATGTTTTTATCTAAGTATAACCTTATTGGATATTTCGGGTCAGTGTTTAGTTATACTTATAAAAATCAAAATTTAATAGGATTCTTAGGTGCATTACTAGTAATGTTATGCTGGCTGTTTTATTTGCGTCGGATTGATATTTACGAACCCGAAAAATGGAAGCATATACTTCTGATATTTGTGCTGGGAGTTATCTTTTCAGAATTTACATTTCTGCTGAGTGATTTAAACTCCATGTTTACAGGATTTAAACTGAATGGTGGTGTTTTAAATGATTTGTTTTATTGTATTATTGGAATTGGTGCAATTGAGGAGCTGGTAAAAATTTTGCCTGTAATCTTAATATTAAAATATACCAAAGCCATAAACGAACCTGTTGATTACCTGATTTATGGCTCGATTTCTGCATTAGGGTTCGCTTTTGCCGAGAATCTGCTATATTTCAATAGTTACGGCCCACATATTATTATGGGTAGAGCTTTAACAGCTGTTGTTTTTCATATGTTTTTAACCTCACTTGCTGCTTACGGATTAATGCTAAATAAATATAAATCGAGTAAAGGCTTTTTAACAGATTTTCTTAAATATTTTATACTGGCTGCAATAATTCATGGTTTGTACGATTTCTGGTTAATGAACCCAATAGTAAACCGATTTGGAATGTTATCAATGGTAATTTTAGTATTCTGTTTATCATTCTTTAATACCTTAATTTCAAACTCATTAAGCAACTCAGAGTTTTTCGATGAACATATTTACCTAAACAGAAAAAAACTTCAGAATTACCTCATTTACACGCTATCGTTAGTTCTAATGTTTCAGTATCTTGCAATATCATTTAAGTTTGGGCATGAAGATGGCTGGAGTAGCCTGAAAAACTCATTGCTTTCTGGTGGATATTTGATTATTTTTATTTCAGCAAATCTTGGTACAATAAGCATTAAACATCGTAAATGGAAGCCTTTACAAATTAAGCTACCAAAGTTTACTCTGAAATTAAAACATAATCCAAATGATATAATTAGCGAAGAGTTCGATATAATCTCTGTTTCCAAAAACAGAGATTTAAGAAGATTATTCCCCAATAAAGGTACCATAATAAAAAGAGAAACCGTTTCCGAAAATTCTGATTGGTATCTTTTCAAACTGGAAAACAGAAAAGAAATTCTTGATTTTTCTGGAACGCATATTCTTATCAAAGCCAAAAGTCCAAAAGATCCAATTATAACAAATAAAACAACCGAAGTTGCTGTTTTTGTTTTTCTTAGCAATGATAAAATAGAACAGGAAGAAAAACTTAGAGAGGATTTTCTATTCAAAGGTTGGGCAAAGGTAAAATAGAATTTAAAATCGCTATAAATTACAAGTTATTTATCAAAAGCTGTTTACTATTATTTTATGGTAAACAGTTTTTTTGGTATACAATAATTAATTGAAACATATGTGTCATTTTTTGAAACAATATTGAAAATCAATTAGCTTTGTAATATCTACTTTTGCTTATGAGATTGAGAGGAAATTAACTGTTAAACCTAAACTTTTAATTATGAAAAAAATATCGATAGCAATTGTCCTGTTTTTTGTAGGATTTAGTATTGCAAATAGTCAGGTTCCTGAAAAATTTAATTATCAGGGAGTATTAAGAAATTCATCGGGCGAATTAATTAAGAATACCAATATCAGTATTCAAATTAGTTTACTGGAAGGTAGTGCAACAGGTTAAGCCGCTTACACAGAACAACATGATGTTACAACAAATGCTTATGGCCAGTTTGCGGTACAAGTTGGAAATGGCACGCAAGTAAGTGGAAATTTTTCGACAGTGTATTGGTCTTCTGGACAAATCTATTTAAAAACAGAAGTTGATGAATCAGGAGGAGATAGTTATACTGAAATAGGAGTTGTACAATTATTAACGGTTCCTTATGCAATTTACGCTAAAGATGTTGAAAACAAAGATGATGCAGACGCAGATCCTTTAAATGAAATTCAGGATATTGATTTATCAGGAACTAACCTTTCTATTACCGGAGGAAGTATTATAGACCTTAGTGTTTTACAAGATGGAGTAGATGATGCTGATGCTAATCCTTCAAATGAAATTCAGGATTTAGATTTAACAAGTAATATACTTACTATAACTAATAATCCCAGTCCAACCGAAATTAATCTTGCCGCATACCAAGGAACTAATACCGACGAACAAGTATTAGATCTAAC
>JAUVUS010000078.1 GCA_030600865.1 Bacteroidales bacterium
CATCATAACAAGATCATCAGGAGTAATAAAGTTTTCTTTTTCGGTATTGTATAACTTATACTCAGTTTCAACCCTTGAGTTTTCAATGTCAGATGGCATTATTATAAAGATGATCCACTTTAAATCAGGACTTGATTCTACAACCTGGTAGATATTTTCCATATTATAAAATAAAGTGTCAGTTTTACTTTCCGATACTTTAATTAAGCCATGATCGTCTAAAGTGATGTCATAATAAGGATTTGGAACTATATTAATATCAGATATACATGCATCATTCCATTTGTTTCCTTTATAAACATCTATTATTTTAATTTTAAGGATAAATTTATCTTCATCAAAAATCTCATTATCTGATAATTGTGAATTTATTTCCGCCCAATCGAAATCTAATTTAATATCCTGATAACCTAAATTATCTTCTAAAGTTGCAGAACTTGAAGCTATTGATTCGCTTATAAAAAATCCATTGTGCGATTCGGTAACATAACCCGATGGCTCATAACACGCATATAACTCGAATTCTATTTTCTTTGGTCTGTTGTTAGCAAAGTAAATTGTTTCATTTTTCTGGTATCCATTTTTAATTTGAAGTGTTAAAATATTTTTAGGTATTGTCATCCGGATAAACTCACCGGCACCATCGCTTTCAGAACCTTCGGCCCAGCATGTTGTTGGATCATTATCACTCAAATTAACAGAACCATATTTTCCAAAATCTCTATAAATATCCATTTCAAGTTCAGAAGATGAACCCCAGAAAGTTTCATTTTGGTATGCTAATAGCAAAGTATCCTTCACAATTAATTGAGCAAATACATTAGACGATAAACTGAACACAAACAGGAGAGTTATTATCTTTTTCATTTTATACGGTTTAATTATAAATATCAAATTTATAAAATTCATAATTAAATTCAAATCGAGTTATTCTGATCTTGTCTAATTATAAGGTGCTAATCGCTTGTCTGGCGGTTAATGTCAATAAATTAAGGCTGAAAGCCTTTAATATATAAGCACAGGGCAACGCCCTGTGTGGTTGTAAATGTTATGGTTTAGTCCTGAATGGACGAAAGGATATACATTACGTTCTTTCAGGACTTTTCCCCTTTTATCATTAACCGTAGGGCGTTGCCCTACGCTAGTACACATAGTCCTTTCAGGACTACTATTCTTAACTTACTGACATTGGCCTGGCGACAGGCAGGGATTTATTGTTTGAAATAGTAATGAATAACAATTATTAAAATCGCTTAATAGAATATCTGCTAAGTAGCTAAATTATATGTCATTCCTGCGCATGCAGGAATCGATTGTTTAAAAAAAAGATTCCGTAACACCTGCCTGACCTGTCCGTCCGGCAGGCGGGCGGTAGTCAGGAGTACGGAATGACATTAAACCCTAAATGGATATCTGTTAACACCTATTTATTAATTCAGCACTAACCTTAAATGAGAATTATCAATAATCATAAACAATCAGTTAAAATAATTGTATTATTCTGAGTTTTTATTGGATATTTTAATCCAATATAAGCTTTATATTTGTTAAAATTGAAATATTAGATAATGAATCAAATAATAAAACTCATCTTGAAGATAGTCTTGAACAGAAATTTCATTCTTGTTTTTGCAGTAATCATGGGATTGTCTTTTGGGGATTATGCAACTTATATAAAGGGATATACCATATATATTTTAGCAATTACTATGATTTTTGCTACTACAGGAATTGATTCAAAAGCATTGTTGCCAATAAAAAAATTGTTTAAGCCGATGCTTATTGGAACGGTGCTTAATTATTTTATTTTCGGAGCAGTTGTTTTGGTTCTGGCTTGGTTTTTAATGCCCACAAAAGAATTATTCATGGGATTTGTTGTTATTGTTGCTGCACCACCGGGAGTTGCAGTTATACCGTTTTCAGGTATTTTGAAGGGCGATATTGAGTATTCTATTTTAGGTGTTTTTGGGGCTTTTCTTGCTTCAATTGTAATTGCCCCCGTACTGATACAAGTTTTCTCTGATGGCGCAAGTGTTAGTGCCTGGTCACTGTTTATTTTGATGATTAAATTAGTGCTTGTTCCTCTTATTGTATCTCGTTTTTTATTATACAAACCAGTTTTTAAATATGTAGCAAAAATTCGTGGTAAAGCTGTTGATTGGGGATTTGCGATTATCATTTTTACAGCTGTCGGAATGAATCGCGATGTTTTCTTTTCGAATCCAACTATTTTAATATTATCTTCTATTGTGCTTTTATCGGCGACTTTTGGTATTGGCTCATTATTTGAATTTTTCTCTAAAAAAGCTGGAATTAAATACGAACGTAACATAACACAAGTATTATTATTGACTATCAAAAGCTCTGGGTTTTCGGTTGTAACAGCACTGACATTATTTGGGAAAGAAGCGGCTATCCCTTCAGCAATATTAGCCGTAATAGTTTTGTTATATTTGTTGTATCTTTCTATTCGGTTAGAATTTTTTAAAAAATAGTTCTACCATTATTTAAATGGATAAATCGGATATTATTAACTAAGGAAAACCGGAAGAATGGAAAAAATGGAGTGGGAATATTATAGTAATGTCTTACTAATAATCCAATATTCCAACATTCCAACTATTCATACTAAAATACGTCAGTTTGATTATTATTATGTATTTTCCGCTTAATTGGTGGTAATACTAAAAAGATTAAAGTTTTGAAGGTAAAAATTCTTGGCACAGGAACTTCTCAGGGAGTACCGGTTATAGCTTGTAATTGTGCGGTTTGTCAATCGACAGATCCAAATGATAAACGTTTACGTGCAGCTGCATTAATTGAAGTTGATGGTGTAAATATTGTTATTGATGCAGGCCCTGATTTCAGACAACAAATGCTACGTGAAAAAGTGAATGATATTGATGCAATCCTAATTACACACGAACATCGCGACCATATTGCCGGATTAGATGATGTTCGTGCTTTTAACTTCATGAATCAGAAACCTGTCGATATATATGCAGAAAAAAGAGTTCAGAAAGTTATAAAAGAGGAATTCTTTTATTCTTTCGAAGAAAAGAAATATCCGGGTGTTCCTCAAATTAATTTGCATGAACTAGCAAATGAACCATTCGAAATAAAAGGAGTAAAGCTTATTCCTATTCAGGTTTTTCATTATAAACTTCCTGTTTTTGGTTTTAGAATTGGAGATTTTGCATACATAACTGATGCTAATTATATTAGTGAAGAAGAAAAAGAGAAACTGCACGGCACAAAATATCTGGTGATAAATGCCTTGCGCAAAAGAAAACATGTCTCTCATTATTCACTATCAGAAGCTTTGGAGCTAATTAATGAACTAAGCCCCAAACGTGCGTATATTACACATATAAGTCATCAAATGGGTTTGCATCATAATGTAAATGAAGAATTACCTCAAGGAATATCGCTTGCCTACGATGGCTTAAGGCTTGAAATATAGGATATATGTTTATTTGCTATTCACCTTTAAATAAAAATTGTTTAATTTAGTACGTGTAAAGTTTAAACTTAAAAGTTAATAATATGGAGTCAAACAGAAACATTGGAAGAGGAATTATAGGAATTGTCCTCATATTAATTGGTGTAGCATTTATTGGAAGAACTTTAGATTTTTTTCCTCGACAAATAATGCATTACGTTTTTTCATGGGAAATGATTTTAATAGTGCTGGGTGTTATATTTATTTCTACTCGCGAGAATAAAACTACAGGATGGATATTATTAATAATCGGACTTATGTTTTTAATACCTGATGTAGTTCATATTCCCTATTCGATAAGAAGATTATTCTGGCCTTCGGTTTTAATTATTATTGGTTTGCTTATTATTTTAAGATCGACTAATGTAAGAAGAAGCTCAGAACAATCCGGTAGTTCTGATTATATTGATGATATTGCCATTTTAGGTGGTGGTGATCGAGTTATTACATCGGAAAACTTCAAAGGGGGAAGAATTACTGCATTATTTGGTGGATCGAAAATTGATTTAACAAAAGCTACTTTAGCACCTGGACAAAATGTAATTGATGTGTTTTGCATGTTTGGAGGATCTGCTATAATTGTTCCTGAAAACTGGAATGTTAAAGTTGATGTTGTTGCAATATTAGGTGGTTTCTCAGACAAAAGACATATAAAGCCAGGTACTACAATGGATGTTGGCAAAGAAATTGTAATTAAAGGCTTTGTAATGTTTGGAGGTGGCGAAATAAAAAATTGACCTGAAAGAAAAATCCTAAGAGAATTTATCTTAGGATTATGCATCAAATATTTAAAATGATGAATAAAAGTAATTACATAATACTTTTATTTTTATTCGTGTTGTTTGCTTTTAATATTAAAGGGCAGAACGATTCTACATATTCATATATTGAACGCGATCTTTTAGGTTTAGAAAACCTTAAAGAATGGAAAGATACAAGCGGAATAAAAGTAATATCTGCCAGTAGAAGTGCTAAAAATATTGAAGACTTACCCATAACTATATACGTTATAACTCACGAAGAAATTCAGCGAAACCATTATACAAGTCTTGCTGATATTTTAAAATATTTACCCGGTATTAGAGTATCGCAACCGGGTTCCGGTGAAACAGGTGAAATATTTCAATTTCGCGGATTAATAGGAAATTATTATACAAAGATTCTGGTTAATAATTTACCCATAAAACCCACAGTTGTAAATGGAATGCCTTTAGGAGCACAACTACCTATTCGACAGGCAGAACGTATTGAGATAATCTATGGTCCTGCAGCAGCAATATATGGTGCTGATGCAGTAACAGGTGTTATAAATATAATTACTAAAGAATCGGATAAAGGCACATTTGTTAGAGGCGATATTTATTTAGGAAGCGATTATAACTATATTAATTTCATGGTTGGAGGAAAAGCTGGAAAAAATAAAAACATAATGCAATACAGCTTTTATGGAAGCAAGTCTGAGTTTAACAGTATGAATATTAAAAATACCGGAGATAATACTTTTAACCCATTACATTATTTAGATAAAAAAGGACAAACCATTACTTTAAACGGCAATGATTATAAGCCACTTGATATTAATGAAGATGTTCTTACACAAAATGGTATGACTTCTGAGGATTTTATAAATCAATATTACGAACCACAATATGAAGGTGAATTAACATTTCCAGCAATGGAAGATATTCCTTCTGCAAGTCATCAAATTGGATTTGAAATAAAGTATCGGGGATTTAATATCTCTTATAATAATATGTTTCGTAAGGCTCATAGTTCAATAGGACGATCAAGTTATTTGTATAAATACAATGATCCTCAAAATTATTGGGGCGAAAAAATTCAACGGACAGTAATAAGTTATGATCGAAAATGGGAGAAATTTGCATCTAGTTCACATTTATCCTTCTTATCGTATCGAATGGATAATAATTCAAGTTACGGTTTAACATCATTATCAAATACCGATAAGGCTTATATTTATTCAGCATCGGATGATGTGTTTGCAGAACAATTATTGACATATTTGCCAATTCGTAATCTTGAAATTGTTTCAGGGATTTCATATCAATATTCGGGCAATTTGCCTGTTACTAATTATCAAAGTAGTCCGTTTAATACACGTCAATATGAAGCTTTTATGACCTCAGGATTAGAGTCTGATCCTTTTTTCGGGGATTTTGGATTAAATCCTGTTGCATTTCAGAACCTGTCTTCTTTTCTTCAGTTTTTCTACGTGAGAAAGAAATTAACCTTTATGGGTGGATTAAGATATGACATGAACTCTCAGTATGGCAATAATTTAAACCCACGATTGGCAATTCTCTATAAAACCGGAAAACGAACAACTATTTCAGCGTCATACGGAAGTGCATACATGGCTCCAACTTCATCAATGTCATATCAGTCTTTTGCATATCGCGGAGGAGTTAATAATGATAGTATATATTATCAGTCTATACCCAACGAAGATTTGGAACCGGAAAGATTTAAAGCTTATGAACTTGGTATTAAAAGAAGATTTTACAGAAATATCTATGTTGATCTTTCATTTTTCTATAACGAAATTGAAAATCTTATTGTTGATACATATATTCCATTGAATACATTAGATTTACCATTAGCAATTATCGAAACAGATAGCTCACGGGTAAGAACGAAAAATAATAGTAGCGAAGCACAATCGACCTTATATGGCTTGCAAGCTAACTTAAAACTTAAAGATATTATAAAATCGATAAAACTAAATGCAGAGTTAAGTTTAACATTTACTCAAAAATCGGAGACTCTTCCTGAAATTGGAAGTATCCTTGGAAGCTTTGAATTAATGCCAAATCATATGGGGCAGTTTAGAGTTTCTTTTCAACCTACCGACAGGTTTTTTGTTCAATTCGATAATGTATGGATGAGCAAATGGTTACGTGTTCTTATTCCTTTCGAGGAACTATATTCTGATCCTTACGATGAGGTTGACGGATATTATACATTAGATGCATTAATTAACTTTAGTGTGAGCGATAAATTACGAGTATTCGGTAAAGTCACCAATATTTTCGATGAAGCATATGGAGGACTTAATGCAACAGGTACAGATGCTGATTTGCCTGTAAATCCGCAGTTAGGGCGTAGTATTAGAGCTGGGTTAACTTATAACTTTAATTAGTATTTGATGAGTAAATATTTTAAGATACTGTTTGTAAGTTTATTATTGTTTGTTGCATCAAACAATCTTAGGGTTTATTCTCAAAATATAAAAGACAGCTTACGTTTTTCTTTAATTTTAAGTACAACTGAATACAATAAAGCAGATATTCTTTTAAAAATTGCGAAAGAGGACATTAAACTAAGAAATTATGTAGAAGCTTCAGAGAATATTAATAAGGCACTTAAAATTGCTAATTCTAATAATATAAAGTCATTTAAAGCTGAATGCTATTATTTGCTGGGCAAAATAGCTTTTTTAAAAGAAGATATTGAAAATGCAATAAATAATCTTACGCGATCGGTAAATATATACGAAAATCTAAAAGATACTGAAAAATTAATAATAGTAAATAGTGATATTGGAGATGTGTATAAATATTTGGGTGCATACTCAAAAGCTGCCGATTATTACAAGAATGCTTATGAAATAGCTGATAGCATAAACAATTTCGATTCAAAAATTACTTATTTAGAAAAAACAGCCGAAGCTTACTATATTCAAGGTGAATTCTTAAAAGCAGAAATCTACTTTCTGAAATTATACGAGGAGTTAAAACAAAACCCTAAATCAGATTTTGATGATATAAAGGTTTTTTATAAACTATCGGAAACGTATAAAAAGCTGGATGAATATGATAAAGCTTTATCATATAATTTAAAGATATATGCGATTTATGCAGAATTAAAAGATACAATGGCAATGTCGGTTGTATCTAATAATATAGGATATTTGTACTTGCATTTAAGTAATTATGAAAGTGCTTTGCAATCATTTAAAACCTCATTGGAGTTTGGGGTAAATACAAATATGAATGATGAGGAATATGCAAAACTGTATGCAAATATTGGTATATGTTATCAGAACTTAGGCGATTTTGATAATACAATTATCTACTTGAAACTTGCTTTAAAATCCTTAAAAAATTCTGATAATTATTGCGATATAGCTAGGCTGGAAAATATTACAGCCAATATTTTTCACAAAGATGAGGATTTATATAATGCAGAATTGTTTAGCCGAAATTCCATAGAATCAGCAAAAAATCAGGAGATAAAGATTTACTGCAAATTTGTTATTATACCTATTCACAAATTATTCGTGATGGTAATGATTATATTGCAGCACTTGAATATTATGAAAAGCACCTGAGTTTAAAAGATTCTTTATTATTTGAACAAAGGATAAACGAACAGGAATTAAATCAGAAAATTTATAACCTCGAAAAAACAGAAAAGGAATTAAAACTTAAACTGGCTGATGAAGAGGTAAAGGACCTTGCTTTAACCCAATTACGTTTAGAAGCTGAAAAACGTGAAAGAGAAATGGACTTACTAAAAAGCGAAAAAGAGTTGGAACAATCTGAAAAAGATCGTTTACAACAATCGTTGGAACTATCAAAACAACGGCACGAAGCAGAAATTCGTGAACGTGAATTAAAACAATTAGAACAAGATAAAGCAATTCAGGATTTGGTTTTAAAACAAAAAGAAGCTGAAGAGAAAGAACGAGAAAAGGAAATAGCTCTTCTTGAAAGTGAAAAGGAACGTCAGCAATTAGAGTTGGAGAAACAAGCCGAAGCTAAAAAAAGAGCACAATGGATGGTTGCACTTTCTGCTGTTATTGTTGTTTTAATTTTAATAGGTTTAATAATTACCAGAAAGAAAAATACGATTCTGGCAAATCAAAAAATAGAAATAGAAGAAAAAAATATAGTCTTAGAGAATAAAAACGAAGAAATTCTGACCCAAAGTGAACGGATCATTGTTCAAAAAGAATTAATCGAAAAAAAGAACGAAGAAATCACAGATAGTATACATTATGCCAGTCGAATTCAAAATGCAGTTTTACCATCTGTTCAGGTTCTTGAAAATTATTTAACAGATTTCTTCATTTTCTTTAAGCCAAAAGATATTGTAAGTGGAGATTTTTATTGGG
>JAUVUS010000410.1 GCA_030600865.1 Bacteroidales bacterium
AGTAATGCGGTAAACACAAAAGTAAACAACCAGAAAGTTATTTGAACAGCACTTGCATCAATCTGTGAAACTGAAGCAACAGTAGGTAAAAGATCCTGAATAGTCCATGGCTGACGACCAACCTCTGCAACAACCCATCCTGATAATGAAGCAATAAAAGCCAGAGGAACAGTAATTATTGCCAGTCGTAAAAGCCATCTTTTCCCTATCAGTTTATCTTTAAAAATAAAAAATAATACCAGTGCAAAAAGCAGAATAAACCAGAACCCCAGAGCAACCATAATGTGAAAACTGTAAAATGTTATCGGAACATTAGGAATAATACTCTTAGGATCATTTAAAAATCCATATCCAAAATATTTAAAGTTTTCTCTGAAAATGATTAAATACTCTTCTTGTTTAACCAAATCTTCTGATTCTTTAGCTTTTTTATAATCAGACAATGCATTAATTGCCAGTTTTCCCTTTTCAATTTTTTCAAGAGCGGATAATGCAATCTGTATTTCTCCATTTTTATCTTCGTATTCGAATCCCCCTTCAACTATATCTTTTACACCTGGCACAAATGCATCTGCATTTCTGTAACCAAGAAATGATAACAGTTTTGGAATCTCAAACTTAAAAACATAATCGTCTTTTCCATCATTAATTTCTTTCCCCGGAGTTGGCATACCAAGCAGAATAAGGCCGGCTCCTTCTGAACCTTCATATAACCCTTCCATAGCTGCAAGTTTCATTGGTTGTTTTTGTGCTACCTGGTAAGCAGAACCATCGCCGGTATAAACAAGAAACATACTACTTACTAAACCAAAAATAGCAGCTATTATGATACTTCGTTTGGCTAATAATTGCTCTCTTCCTTTTAATAAAAACCAGGCACTAACACCAATAACAAAAACTGAAGCCAATACATAAGAAGAAGTAATGGTATGTAAAAACTTGTTTATTCCTATCGGAGATAAAAATACTTCCCAAAAGTCAAGCATTTCATTTCGGGCTGTGTCAGGATTAAAATGCATCCCTACAGGAGATTGCATCCATCCATTAGCAATTAAAATCCACAATGCCGATAAATTAGACCCGATAGCTACCAACCAGGTTGAAAGTAAGTGGAATTTCTTACTTACTTTGTTCCATCCAAAAAACATGATGGCAATAAAAGTAGATTCCATAAAAAATGCCATAATACCTTCGATTGCCAGAGGAGCTCCGAAAATATCCCCAACAAACCAGGAATAATTGGACCAGTTGGTTCCAAATTCAAACTCGAGAATAATACCTGTTGAAACACCAATGGCAAAGTTAATACCAAACAACGTCATCCAGAACTTAGTTGTTTTTTTCCATTCCGGATCGCCTGTTTTAACATACAGAGTTTCCATAAAGGCTATAATAAATGTAATCCCCAAAGTAAGTGGAACAAATAGCCAATGATACAGTGCTGTAAGCGCAAATTGTGCCCTCGACCAATTGACCAGGGCTAAATCAAGATGTTCAATCATTGTTTGTATTTTTAGGATTAGTTAACTGTTCAATTACATAATCTCCTTTTTTTTCTTCAGTATCAAATTTATTATTTAAGAAATCTTTAAAAAAGAATATCTTTAAAATGGCAAACATGATAAAAAGTTTTATTATGATAATAAACCAAAGCCTTTTACCAACTGTCATATTTTTAAAACCTTCGTAATAAAATAGAAATATTCTTTTGAAGATGCTCCCTTTTTTCATTAAATGAGATTTATTAACCAAAGATAATAAAAATTTAAAAAAGGTAATACAGTACGTATTTCCTAATATCAAGCCATTTTAAACTACAAATAGTTGTATAAGCATGTATGACAACAATTTGTCATATTGCTGTCTAAATAGTATAATGATTAAATTAATTCAGGTGATTATCTGTACAAATGAAGAAATCCGTTTTGATCAAGGACTGCAGGATCATCAGACGTTAAGATGTAAAAATATACTCCTTCGCTTAGTTCTGATCCTGATGAATTTCTTCCATCCCAAACAATTATTGGAGCTCTTGCACTATAAACCAATGTGCCTGTACGACTGTAAATTGAAATATCGAGTGGAACAATGCCATTTGAATTTACCACAAAAAGATCATTTTCACCATCTCCGTTAGGAGTAAAAACATTAGGAACTCTAATTAAATCACGAATCTCAAATGGTTTTGTGTCGATAAATGGCTTTCCTGTATCATTTTCAAAAACAGACAATGAGAAAGTTTTTATTCCAGGAGTTGAAAACTCATATGTTACCAGTGGTAAACCATCAACTATTGGCTCTTTATCCCCTCCCCAATCAAATGTGTATGCAGCAGTATCTGCAATTTGAAAGTCTGTGAAAGTGGTATCGCCTGAAACTACATTTACTTTTTGAGCTTGACATCTAATTCTATATGTTGATACATCCGGTATAAACCGGAAAGTAATAGTATCAACCTGAGCAAATGCACTATTTGCAATTAAGAAAAATATGAAGTAAATAAAAACTTTAATTCTACCCATTAATTTACATTTAGACACGTAAATATATAAAATACCACTTTATTATCTTAAATTTTCTCAGTTAATTTTTTAACCAGCTTTAAATTATTGAAAAATTCCTTTGCTATAACTCTTAAAATCGTGTAGCTTGGGATAGCAAGTATCATACCTGATATTCCAAATAAACTTCCGGCCATTATTATTACTAAAAATATCTCTAAAGGATGAGCATTAACACTACTCGAATATATAAACGGCTGAAAAACAACATTATCAATCACTTGAACAATAATAAAAACGATGCTCATATAACCTAATAAAGGTAATAATTCTGAGTAAAATGCTAAGTCAATATTTGTAGCTAAACCCAGCACTAATCCAAGGATTGCGCCTATTACCGGGCCTAAATACGGTATTATATTAAAAAGCCCAACAACAAGACCAATTACCAAGGCATCAGAGAAATCAATCCCAACGATTGTTAATCCAATGGATACCAGCGTAATAATTCCACTAATTTGTATAATTATTC
>JAUVUS010000151.1 GCA_030600865.1 Bacteroidales bacterium
ATCGGAAGCAAAGTATATTTTCTTTTTCTGGTTCAAATTATGCTATTTTAATGCATATTCAAATGTACTTACTAATTGATTTTTCGATGGATTTGCTAATATAATTTCTCCATCGGGGTTTATCAGGTAACTTGTAGGTAGAGTACTAACATTGGATATTGTAGTACTTCACCTACAAGTTACATGATAAGCCCCGATGGAGAAATTATATTAGCAAATCCATCGAAAAATCAGGTAACTTGTAGGTAGAGTACTAACATTGTATATTTTTGCAAAATAGGATGTTCTGCCGTTTAAATCAATAACATTAATCCATGGTAATTGATCAAAATTAATCGAACGAGTCCAATTTTCCTTTTTAGTATCTAACGAAACCTGATAAATTTCAAATCCTTTTACATGATATTTTTTATAAACATCTAAAAGAGCAATATTTCTTTGAATACTTTCCTGGCTCCATGAGGCCCAAAAATTTAACAAAATGTATTCTGCTCTAACAGCATTTAAAGAGATACTGTCACCTGACTGATTTGGCAAATATATTTCAGGCATATTAAAAACCTTCGTTGATTTTGTAATTTCACTCAATTGAATATTAGTTTTTAGTTGATTGTAACGTTTAAGCAAATTATCCTTGTCGGCCAAAAGAGCTTTAACATGTTGTGATTCCGGGTGTTGCTTCTCTAATGCTTCGGAAACTATTTTTATGTATTGCAGATCTCTGTTTTTATATAAAACATAATTTACATCATCGTATTTCTGATATAAAGCTACAATACTTGCCAGGCTATTTAAGTTACTTACTATAAATGCAATTGAAGAATCTCTTTGCCTGTCAACAATCTCTGCATAAGATTTATTAATTTCATCAATTTGCTGATTAAACTTATCGGTTCCTTTAATTGATTCCAGATATTTTGTTATTGAATCTAATTTTTCTTTTGTATCAACCAATTGATTATTTATCTTCTGAACAAGAATTGAACCTTCAGATCCGGTTATTTTAGCTTTGCTCATATCGGAAGATTCGGCAGTTATACTAACAGTTTCACCTGGTTCTAATAATAATGTAAGGAAGTTATTATTTGAAACTGATAAATGATAAAATCGCGGAATATCCGAAGACAATTTGAATTTAAAATTTCCTTTCTTGTCTAATTTAATAGTTTTTATTTCCTCTGTTCCGCTTATTAAAAGTTCGCTCAATTTGAGGTTCTTTTCCTCTCCATTTTCAATCGTTCCTGTAATTTCAAGCTGGTTTGAATTATTACAGGATATAAGAATCATTAAACCACAAATAAAATAAAGTAGGCGTTTCATATTAATTAAATTGTTAATAGATATTTTGTTTATCATAATCCGGTTACTTTTTTGCAAAAATAACCGGATAAAATTTATTTTCTTAATGTGCTAAGTTAATCAAATATTTCTGAAAGTTTTGCTTCCAGTGCATCTCCTCTTAGATTTTTTGCAATTATCTTACCATTTTTATCTAATAAAAAGTTTGCGGGTATCGCTTGTACTTGATATAATTTAGCAGCAGCAGAATTCCAGTATTGTAGGTCACTAACATGAATCCAGGTTAATTGATCACTTTCAATAGCACTAATCCATGATTCTTTTTTCTTATCTAAAGAAACCTGGAAAATTTCAAATCCTTTTTCATTGTATTTTTTATAATTATTTACAAGATGTGGATTTTCAACACGACATGGACGACACCATGAAGCCCAGAAATCCAGCAATACATATTCCCCTCTTAAAGAAGAAAGCGCAATTGTATCACCTTTTGGATTACGAAGAATAATATCTGGAGCTGTAACCCCGATACCAACAATATTGTTAAGTTCGTTTTCAGCTTTCATCTGACGTTTTATTTCTTCCATTTGTGCATGTAAAGCTTTTACCGCTTCAGATTCGGGATGTTTTAACATAAGAGAAGAATCTACTAATGTGAAATACTCTAAATCATCAGTAGGATTTAAAACATAAAGTCTGGGAGCAATTTGTTGATAAAGGGCCATTAAACTGGCTAAAGAATTTGAATTGTTCTTTACAAAATTTTTCGTAAATTCAGTATGTTCTGAAATAATTTCCCTGGAAAGCAAATTCAATGAGTCTCTAACTTTATTAATCTCCTTTGTACCAATTAAAGAACTATAATACAATCCTAAAGAATCTAATTTTTTAACACTTTTATCTAATTTTGATCGCAATACCATTATTTTATGGCTTTCAGGCGAACCTTCAATAATAGGATTGTTAGCAATATTTTCACCATCTGTTTTTACAACAATTTGTTCAAACGGACTAACAATTAATGTCAAATAATTATTTGGAGTAATTCTAAGTGCATAGAATTTAGGAATATCAGTTTGTCCTTTAAAAGAAAAAACACCTTCATCGTTAAGTATTATAGAATCAAGGAGTACGACAGCATTAGTCTGCAATTCAACTAAATATAGTTTTTCTCCATTGGCGTTGGTTATTTCTCCTGATATTGTAAAAAATTCCGTTTCTGATTCACATGAGATAACAACTAGAGCTAAAATTAAAAACCACAAAATTCTTTTCATTCTATTAACTATTTATGTTGATACGCACTAACTTATTGATTAAAAACAACAATTGACCAAGATTATTGTTCATCAATCATTAATTTCATTGGCGAATTTAGTAAATATTTTTTTATATTTTTGTCATCCTAAAATATTGATATCTTGTGATAATTCATACTGACTTAAATAATTTCAATATAAATAATCCAATACTGACTATTGGAGTGTTTGACGGCGTCCATTTGGGACATCAGAAAGTATTAGAGAGGTTAAAAGAAATTGCTAAAGAAAAAGGTGGAGAATCTGTAGTTTTAACTTTATGGCCGCATCCAAGAATTGTACTTGATAAGGATGTTGAATCTCTACGTTTATTAAATAATATTGGAGAGAAGAAATTTTTACTCTCAAAAACCGGCATTGATCATTTAATAATTATTCCTTTTACAAAAGAATTTTCTGAATTAACTGCATGTGAATTTATTGAAGAGTATCTTGTAAACAAGATAAATGTAAAACATTTAGTTGTTAGATATAATCATCAGTTTGGAAAAGATCGTAAAGCCGGGTATGAGTTTTTAAGTGAATGTTCTCAAAAATTTGGATTTAGCATAGAAAAACTTGACGCAGAACTTGTTGATAACGACAAGGTTAGTTCAACAAAAATCAGAGAATTTTTAACTTCAGGTTATTTGGATATTGCCAACAATTATCTTGGATATGAATACTTTATAAGTGGTAATGTGATAGAAGGAAATCAAATTGGCCGAAAAATAGGATTTCCTACAGCAAATATTAAAATCCCGGAACCATACAAACAAGTCCCGAAAGATGGAGTTTATGCTGTTCGGGTAAAATTAAACGGAGATTCCTATTATGGAATGCTTAATATAGGTTCTCGTCCAACAATTGAATCCACTCTTAGATCTAAAAACATTGAAGTTCACATTCTTGGTTTTGATAAAAAAATTTATAATCAAACAGTTACGGTTTCTTTTATAAAAAGGATGCGAGATGAGAAAAAATTTAATGGTTTAGAGGAGCTTAAGCAACAACTTGAAAAGGATAAAATTGAGATTAAGCAACTATTTAAACTAGATTAATTGAACAATTGGCAATATTGATCGTATAGTTTTGAATGATTTAGTTTTTTAATGTAATTTTGCAATCCCGATAAGAAAATAAAAAATAACTAATTATAAAATTGATATTATGGAAATTGAAGGAACAATGGTTGATAGCCTGCCTTACAAAGTTAAAGATTTAGCTTTGGCAGAATATGGAAGAAAAGAAATTGAAATAGCAGAGAAGGAAATGCCAGGCTTAATGTCACTTCGTGAAAAATATGGTAAAGAAAAACCATTAAAAGGAGCAAGAATAATGGGTTCTTTACACATGACTATTCAAACAGCAGTTTTAATAGAGACCTTAGTTGAACTTGGAGCAGATGTTCGTTGGGCTAGCTGTAATATTTTTTCAACACAAGATCATGCTGCAGCTGCCATTGCTGAAACGGGTGTTCCTGTTTTTGCTTGGAAGGGTGAAACTCTGGAAGAATATTGGTGGTGTACAAATCAGGCACTTACTTTTCCTGGAAGTAAGGGACCAAACATGATTGTTGATGACGGAGGCGATGCTTCAATGATGGTTCATATAGGCTACAAAGCCGAAAATGATTCTGCATTTCTTAATAATGAGCCAACAGCAATTGATGAGAAAGAACTTTATAAAAGCCTAAAAAAGACATTAGAACAAGATGCTCAGAAATGGCATAACATGGTTAAGGAGTTAAAAGGTGTTTCAGAAGAAACGACAACAGGTGTTCACCGTTTGTATCAGATGATGGAACGAGGAGAACTTCTTTTTCCTGCTATTAATGTTAACGATTCTGTAACGAAATCAAAATTCGATAATTTATATGGTTGTCGCGAATCATTGGCTGATGGTATTAAGCGTGCAACAGATGTTATGTTGGCAGGTAAAGTAGTTGTTATTTGTGGTTATGGTGATGTTGGAAAAGGTTCCGCAAAATCAATGCGTTCATATGGAGCAAGGGTTATTGTAACTGAAATTGATCCTATATGTGCATTGCAGGCTTCAATGGAAGGTTTCGAAATTAAACCTATAGAAGAGGCTCTTGATGAAGGAAATATTTATGTTACAACTACCGGTAATAAGGATGTTATTACAGCTGATCACATGTCAAAAATGAAAGATCAGGCTATTGTTTGTAATATTGGACATTTTGATAATGAAATTCAGGTTGATCAGTTAGAAAATTATTCTGGAATTAATAAAATAAATATCAAACCACAGGTTGATAAATATGTATTTCCTGATGGTCATGCAATATTTTTATTGGCAGAAGGACGTTTGGTTAATTTGGGTTGTGCAACCGGCCATCCGTCTTTTGTAATGAGTACCTCATTTACAAACCAGACCCTGGCTCAAATTGAATTATGGAAAAAATCGTTTAAGACCGATGTTTATCGTTTACCAAAACATCTTGATGAGGAAGTTGCCCGATTACATCTTGAACAGATTGGGGTTAAATTAACAAAACTTACACCGGAACAATCTGAGTATTTAGGAGTGCCAATTGAAGGACCATACAAAGCAGATCATTACAGATATTAAGATTAAAGAAGCAAAAAATAATAGAAAATCTGGCAGGTTTTTAAAATCTGCCAGATTTATTTTTTTAAAGGTGGTAAGGATTTATTAATTTCTAACCATTACAGTATTTGTTCTATCAAAGCTACAACTATACTTTTTTAAAGGATAACTTGCTGGATCTTGATAAACATGAAAACCTGCAAGGTTTGTGTTTGTTTTAATTGGTAATTCGCAAAGTATTGGCATCATTAAAAAAGCATTTGTATTCCTTTAACGGAACATTAGCCGGACCATTGGATGGCCAACCTTCCATATCTTCCCCGGTCATCCAAAATTTCGATCCACAACAGGGACATTCCAGTATATTTGTAAAAGTAGTGCCATCTTGTAATTTGCAATTGCTTGAAGCTTCGTATGTGCATGCAGCATCAAATGCAAGGTATTCATTAATGCCTTTCTGATAAATGATTAATCCTCCAACACCGTAACCTTCAACGTAATCGTGCTCCCCGATACCAAGATTAAGTTCGTTTAAATAAATTGTAGCATTTACATATACATAAGGAAAAGAAGTTTTGTCCTCATCACAACGAACAAAAATTAGTAGTATTAGAATAGGTATTAAAAAAAATCTTAAATTTGATTTTGAAATTATTCTTTTCATATTAAGAAATATTAATATTACAAAAATAAGCAAATGCTTTTCAAATTAAAGCAGACGTTCTTTTTAATTTTGATGTTGTTGCTAATAATTGGGTGTCATTCGAAAAAGCCAATGACAGGTATGGAGAAATCGACTCAATATAAAGAACAATTAAATAAAAAGAAAAAGGCAGAATATAAAAAAAGCAAGGAAAAAGCCAGGAAAAGACAATATAACATTCAGGCAACAAGCACTAAGGAAAGATGGGATATTAATAAAAAAAAATCTGACAATTGGAGAAAGGAAGAATTTCACAAAAAGACATTAAGTTATAGAATTAGGAAATTTTTTGATAATTTTAAGCGGGAGACAAAACCGGACGAAGGCCTTTTCTCGAAAAAACAAAAACGACGCAGTAAAGGAAATATTTTTCAAAGGATATTTAAAAGAGATAAAAAAAGAAAATAATTATGGATGATATTTTTGATAGTTTAATATACATAATCGTAGCTATTGTAGCTTTTGCAATTTCTGTACTTGGGAAGAAGAAAAAGAAAGATGTTCGCACGGTTTCGCCTGTGGACAATGAAAATCCTGGTGAGAGAGAGGAAAAACCATTTTTATCAAATATTGCACAATTGTTAAATGAAGAATTAGGAATACAAAATCAGAATTTTGATAAGTATGAATATGAAACAGAAGCTGAATCAGAAGAAAAACCTGATGTATATGAAAAGGAGGAAATATTAGATTCGGTTCCGCCTGAAATGCTCGATAATAAAGAAGGC
>JAUVUS010000135.1 GCA_030600865.1 Bacteroidales bacterium
CGGCGCTAACAGATCCCTGACCGGCTTTTTTAAAATAAACTTTTAAATTTGTTTCTTCTCCATTCTTTTCCAATTTATAATTTAAATCGTTAAAGCTTTTGGTTCCCGAAAGGTATTTCATTGATTCTTCAATGTCGGACAATGCCATAGTAGTGTTTTGTTCTTCATTAAAGAAACCACTTACCAGTTTTCCTTTAAGTGACTCATCTCCTATAAGTTGAACATTATTAATTAGAATTGTATCCAATGGAGTAGTAGTTAACTTTTTAGGAGGTGAGTATTCAATTGCATTTAAAGAATCGGCAAGAGATTTGAGTTCATCATAATATTGCATAGCTACACGTTCTCCCAAGGCAATTATAGAATCAAACTCTGTAAAATCCATCATACTATAATCCATTTCAAAATGGATATGATAATCGGTTAATTCCAGCCCCTTTTTATTTGCCTCAATTCTCTGGTATCCTATAACATGATCCATTATTTTAATTATATTATTAAGGTCTTCAACATCAGTTGTTAGCTTTGATTGAACATCGCCGCCAATAATAATATTAGCTCCTAATGCTTTCACCTGTTCGGCAGGATAATTATTTACAACACCTCCATCAATAAAGTAATGTCCTTGATAATTTGCTGGTGCAAAATATCCGGGAATAGCCATAGAAGCCCTTATTGCTCTTGGTAAACTTCCTTTATTTAAAACAATTCCTTCACCTGTAATTAAATCAGTTCCAATACATAAAAAGGGTGTATTTAGTTTGTTAAAATCTTTAATATGATATACTGGTGAGAAAAACCGGTTAAGTATCAAATCAATATTTAAACTACCTAATAATGAACTGCCTATGCTAACTTTGTTATTTTCAATTGGCAATGAAAAAAGATATTTCTCACCAAAAAGTTTTTCCTCGTATGCTACATATTTTCTATCTAATTTATTCGATATTATCTTATCCCAATCTTCATTCCTAATTATTTTTTCTATACTGTCAGGATGATAACCAATGGCATATAATCCGCCCATAATAGATCCTATGCTTGATCCTCCAATGTAATCAATAGGCATATTTATTTCATAAAGAACTTTCAATAAGCCAATATAGGCATAACCTTTTGCACCTCCTCCACTTAATACCAAGCCAACTTTAGGACGTGTAGTTGAGTTTGGGTTAGGGGTATTTTGCCCAAAACTATGGATGAAAAAAATAGGATTAATATAAAAAGTGTTAAGGTTCTCATAGTTTAACAAATATAGTTATAATAAATAATACCAGTAAAAAAGGCTGATATAGAAAATTTATGCTCTGTGATAGCACAACAATTATCCTACTGATATCGATATGTTATCGGTGTTTTTTTCATTATCTTATACTTCAAGATTTTTTTGTAACTTCATAGTCGAATTAAAATTAATTGTCATGCGAAGTTTATTATTTTGTATTATTACTTTTCTTTTAATACCGGCTTATTCAATAGCACAGTATAACTATTCCACATCAAATAAAAAAGCCATAAAAGCTTATGAGGAAGCTTTGCAATCGTTTAACAGAATGGATTATACCACTGCAGTTGATTTAATGCAAAAATCAATTAAGGCTGATGACAAATTCATTGAGGCTCACATAGTATTAGCAGAAATATACATCGAAAAGGGCGAAAGAAGCAATGCAATTGAATCATATAAAAATACAATTGAAATCAATCCTGATTTTTTCCCGGGCTTATATTCTTCTTTAGCTCAACTGGAAATGATGGAGAATGAATTTGAATCTGCAAAGTTGCATCTTGAGAAATATCTTAGCTATAATAATCTAAAACCAATATCTATTTCGCAGGCTAAACGTAAACTGGAATCCTGCAATTTTGCTATTGAGGCCTTTAAAAATCCGGTTCCGTTCAATCCGGTAAATTTAGGCGATAATATTAATACGGAGTACGATGAATATTGGCCAACATTAACCGCCGATGAGCAAACCTTAATTATTACACGATTAATACCCAAAGATTTAATTACGGATTCAAGCCCGGCAAAAGAATATACGGAAGACAAAGAACCCGTACCAGCAAAACAACATAGCTTACCAGGATTAAGCAATGTACAGGAGGATTTTTATATCAGTATAAAAGAAAATGATTTTTGGAACAAAGCTGTTAATGCGGGAGAACCATTAAATACAAAAGGTAACGAAGGTGCTCAAACCATTTTAGTGGATGGACGAATAATGTATTTTACCGCATGTAATCGATCCGATGGAAAAGGACGTTGTGATATATATTCAAGCGCTAAGAAAAATGGAGAATGGACCGAAGCTATTAATCTGGGGTCGCCAATTAATTCGGGATATTGGGAAGCACAGCCATCTATTTCGCCCGATGGAAAAACATTATATTTCGTGAGTAATCGTGATGGAGGTTGTGGACAAAAAGATATATGGATTAGTAATCTTATGGAAGATGGAAAATGGTCGAAACCAATTAATGCAGGGAAGAATGTTAATAGCTCCGGGCAGGAACAATCACCATTTATACATCCTGATAATAAGACACTTTACTTTGCATCAGATGGAAGAATTGGAATGGGGGGATTTGATTTGTATAAGGTAAACCGAAACGATGACGGAACCTGGAGTAAACCAAAAAATCTTGGATATCCTATAAATACTACGTTCGATGAAATTGGATTAATAGTAAATGCTAAAGGTGACAGGGCATTTTTCTCATCTGACAGGTTGAGTGAAAAAGGACGCGATATTTTTGAATTTGAATTATACAAAGAAGCCAGGCCAAATCCTGTATCTTACATTAAGGGAAAAGTATTTGATTCAAAAAACCAAACAAAGTTAGAAGCTAAGTTTGAGTTAATTAGTTTAGAATCGAACGAAATAATAATGCAAGCAGAATCAGACCCGAATACCGGAGAATTTCTAGTATGTATTCCAACCGATAATGACTATGCACTTAACGTTTCGAAGGAAGGATATTTATTCTATTCGGATAATTTTGAATTAAAAGGTGTACATGAAATATTAAATCCATATTTGAAAGATGTGGCTTTAAATCCAATAAAACCCGGTGAAAAAATTATTTTAAAAAATATTTTTTATGCGACAGACTCATACGAACTTATTGATAAATCCGTAGCCGAACTGACAAAATTATTAGAGTTTATGAATGATAACCCCGGGCTGAAAATTGAAATCTCAGGACATACCGATAATGTTGGTACAACAGAATATAATATAGAATTATCGAATAACAGGGCAAAATCAGTATATAATTATTTAATTGAAAATGGCATTAATCAGGAAAGGCTAACTTATAAAGGATATGGTGAGACTCAGCCTGTAAGTACAAATGAAACGGAATTAGGGAAAGCAGAGAACAGAAGAACTGAAATGAAAATTTTATCATCAAACTGATACAAGATGATATAATTTTATTAAATTTATATTTACATAAATCCAAAAAAGAAATTGTTAATGGAAACCCTGAAAATTCTAGCAAACGACTCCTGCCCTGCTGTTAATTTTGACACTAAACATGACAAGTTTGAAATTCGCGGAAATTCAATGCCCGAAAATGCAAGAAGCTTTTATGAACCTGTAGTTAATTGGCTTGATAAATACGCTGAATCTCCCAACCCAGTTACGGAAATTGCATTTCAGATGAATATTATTAATACTTCTTCATCAAAATTATTTATTGATATTTTTAAAAAAATTAACAAAATTGTTGACTCTGGCAAGTCTGATGTTAATATTATTTGGTATTATAATTATGGAGATGATGACATTCAGGAAATTGGGGTTGAATTCAAGGAATTTTTAAAAGCTCCGTTTGAGCTGGTTCCTGTACATGAGTAATCATTTTTTAAAGGTGAATCGAATATAATTTGTAATTAAAATTCATTTTATATAAACTTTTTTATTAAAAAGGTGCTTTCTTATTGACACCTCTATTTTTTTTTGTATCTTGTTTATAATACAATCTAACAAATTATAAATGTATTATGAATACCTTTTATATAAAACAAACTGAAGATACACCATTAATTCATTTTGATCCTGAAACAGGTAGATTTGAAATTAAAGGAAATTCCATACCAGAAAATATATATCTGTTTTATGATCCGGTATTAATCTGGTTGGATAAATACATAGAAAGCCCTAATAAAAAAACTGAGTTTATTTTTCAAATGAAAATGATTAGTTCATCATCATCAAAAATATTTTTTGATATTTTTAACAAAATTGATGCATTAAATGAGAATACTAATTCTGAAGTTAAAGTTACTTGGCTATACAGTATTTATGATGATGAAATTAGGGAAATTGGCATTGATTACAGAGATTCTATGAATGTCCCCTTCGAAATTGTATTAGACGATTCAGAATAAAAGATTAAGTAAAATATTCTGGTATTTTTAATCTTCAATAAGTTTTTTGATTCTTTCAATTTGCATTTGTTTATTTACCTCGCGCAAATTTTTACCGGTTTGTGTAAAAAAATGATGATTGGATAAGAATTTAACCTGTATTTTATTCCAATCGTTTAAACTGCCAATCTTATTTTGTTCCTTGAGTTCCTTGTATAAGGTATTAGATACTGGAATAAAATCGCTTCTTCCCAAATAATCGAGATCCGAATCACACATTATACTTTCCAGTACATTATTAGGTTTAGGAGGAAGTTTGGTTACCATTATTAACTCACAAATTTTATCAATCTGTTCTTGTGTATATCTATATTTAGGTAAGTATTCTCTGGCAAGTTGTGTCCCATTATATTCATGCTCATCATAATCAATTATATGCCCGGCATCGTGAAATAAAGCAGCAGTTTTTAATAATAAGATGGATTCATCATCAACACCTTCACCATATCCTATAAGTTCTGCCTGGTTAATTACATCAATAGTATGTTTAAAGTTATGATAATAAAGATATGATGGTAAATCTTTTTCCAGCCTGTCTAAAATTAGTTCCTGCAAATCGGTAAATTGTCTTAATAAATATTTATTCCATAATATTTGATTAGGACATCTTCCTTTTTTACGATCTTCAGAATATGCCGGCTTAATTCTTTTTAAGAAGTACATTTCCATTTCACCTTTATACTTAACCGGAATTTTTCCATTATAATCGCAAACAAAGTATTGTTTTACAAGCTCATAAGTCATAATAGATATATTTATCTTACTTACGTCGCTTGCAGAAGCCATTCTTGTAGCAATATGAACTGTCTCACCTTTTAACTCATAAGATATATTTTTTCTACCCGAAAAGGTTGCAGTAACAGGACCGGTATGAATTCCCATTTTTAAATCCCAGAATTTTTTATTCTGACTTTCATATTCAACTTTTAAGGTATTCAGATAATCCTGCATTTCCAAAGCTGCAAGAACCACGTCAACCGGGTTTGTGATATTTTTAACAGGAACACCACCAGCACACATATATGCATCACCAATAGTTTTGATCTTTTGGATTTTGTATTTTTTTACGATCGAGTTAAAATGGAAAATAATTTGGTCTAATTCATCAATAATAGCAGAAGTTCCTGTTTGTTCTGCAATATTTTTAAATCCCTGAATATCAGCATATAAAATAGTTGCCATTGCGAACCGTTTTGTTCGGCTTTTTATCTGGCTACTAGCTTCTTTTGGTAAAACATCCGGAGGTAAGGATGAAATTATATTATCTAATTTTTCGTTTTGTTTTGAAAGCCTTTTATGATCCTCGGTTAATTCTTTCAATTGGTTCGAAAGTCCTTTGTTTTCCCTTAATAAATCGGCTATTTTTAAAACGAGTTTTTGTTCTTGTTCTTTATCCATCGTCGATACTTTGTAGGATTTAGTGCTTGATTAATGATACTTGTAAATTTATTTAATTTATAAGTTAAATACCAATAAAGCACAATATTTTATTGCCTATTATAATACTTTAATTCAGCAAAAAAGGTTGTATGTTTTATTGAAGTTTTTATTAACAGATGTATTTGTAACATTAACGCTTCAAATCTTTTGATAATAATTTAACTTATTATATTTATGAGAAAGATAATTAATTTTTAATGAGTCTTTTAGTAATCTGATAATTTAATGTTGAAATTTGTATGAAATATATTCCTTTTGGGATATTTTGAATATTAAAAAGATCGTTTAAAACAATAATGTTTTTATTGTTATTTAATGAGTGTATATCTTTTTCAAAAATAACATTACCACAGATATTAAACATGCTTATTTTAACATAATCACTTGAATACGCATAAAACTCAATGTTTATTTGATCACTAAAAGGATTGGGGTATAATTTAAATTCATTAATTTCTGGCCTTATGTCAATTGATTGAATCTTATTCACATATATTTCTATAGGAACGGAAAAATCATCACCATCATTTTCATCAATGGTCAGAACACAAATATAATCTCCCGGTTCAATATCGTTTGTATTAATTATTACAAGAATCGTATCATTATATTCAGGAAGTATTGATCCATTGTCTTTATTCAGACTAATCCATGTTTCAGATTCACCTGAAAATTCAAGTATCGCTGAATAATTTAGAATACTATTTCCTATATTTTTGATAATGATAGAATATTCTTTACTACTATCCTGATCTAGAGTATCAGTTATACTGGTTGGATTTACTTCAGACACAACAGTATCCTTAACAAAAAGAAATACAGGAATGGTATCGTTAGTACTATTTTCTTTCTCAATTATGATTTTACAATTAAAATTGCCAAAACCAATACCGATTGTATTAATGGTTGCCTGAATTGTATCAGTTTCA
>JAUVUS010000163.1 GCA_030600865.1 Bacteroidales bacterium
AGCCACGCGTTCTGCACACAATCCAGACGGATAAGCCGCATTTTCCTGGTTATTACCTTGAATAATTTCATTGTAATAACCAGGAAAATGCGGCTTATCCGTCTGGATTGTGTGCAGAACGCGTGGCTATTTTCTATGCAAACTCGAAATACCCTAATGTTCCAATTAAGGCCATTGCCGTTACAGCCAATACAGATAAAGGATTTATTAAAGACCCTATACCTCCTTGCGGTTCGTGTTTACAAGTTATGTTAGAAAGTGAAGTTAGATATGAGAATTCTATTCAGGTTATTCTCTATGGAGAAAATAAAATAACAATTACTGATAGTATAAAACAATTTCTACCTGTCAATTTCAATAAGGATATGTTAAAATAAGAATTTTAGTATGTAGCTAATATCTTACGAAATTTTGCATTAGGAACTATTCCTTCTTTATCACTAGAATATTCTGGTTTTAATCTGTCTACAAAGTACATATCCAACTCAACATTGTTCTTTACCTCTATTTTGCCTCTGTATGTACAGTCAAAATAATCTTTTATGTATTCATAAGTATCACCCGAAACATTAACCTTACCCACTTCACCAAATTGTTCCATTCTGCTGGCTTTATTTACAGCATCACCCCAAATATCATAGGCAAATTTCTTTTTCCCAATTACTCCTGCAATTACTTTACCGGTATGAATCCCTAAACGTAACTCCCAAGCTTTTTCATTATTTTTTTTCTTTTCTTGTGCATAATCCTTCATAAACTTCTGAATTTCCAAACCCGCCAAAGTAACGTCAATATGATTACTTCTATTTCTTAATGGTAAACCACCTGCACACATGAAAGCATCTCCAATAGTCTTTATTTTTTCAATATAATGCCTCTCAATAATTTCATCAAATTTTTGGATATAAACATTGAGTTCTTCAACAAGTTCATGGCTATCCATTACTCCTGCTAATTTGGAGAAATCTTTAAAATCGGTGAAAAGAATTGTGACTAATTTATATTTTTTTGATTTAGCAAATCCCTTTTTCTTTAATTGTTCTGCAATTTCGAAAGGCAGAATATTTAATAAAAGTTCATCTGATTTTTTCTTCTGAGTTTCTATAAATTCTTTTTGCTTTTCAATTTCTTCGTGTTGTTTTTCTAAAAGCAAATTAGAACTCTCTAAATTTTCAGTTAAAGTAATTAAATGTTCGTTTTTAGCTTCCAGTCGTTCCTCTGCCTCTTTTAAAGCTGTAACATTAGATTCAATCACAATATATTTAATAATTACATCCTGTTCATTATAAACTGGAGTTAATGTAGTTTGAATCCAAATTAGCTGACCATCTTTTGTTTCCAATTTTTTCTCATAAACAGAACTTTCAACACCTTCCTTACAACGTCTTATTGCTTCAGATAATTCTAGATTTTTTTCAGGATTAAATATTGAAGATTCGAATTTCTCTTTAAATTCATCAAGTGAATATCCATACATTCGTTCAAAACCCTCATTAGCCCATTCGATTTTATTATCATTGCTCAATATCACTACTCCTGTAGCTGTTTTTCTAGCAACAATGGAAAGCTCGCGCAGCCACTCATGCTCAATGTATATTTCATGTTGAAATTCTCTACGACTTTCAGCTGCTTCTATTCGCATTAACAATTCATCTTTACTATACGGTTTTCGAATAAAATCTACAATACCATATTCAAAAACTCTATCGAAGTTTGTTCTTGGCGAATAATCAGTTATTAACAATACAGGAATACCATGCGTAGATTTGTCTTGTTTTAAAGACATTATACTCTCTATACCATTTATGGTCAGTGATTCTGCACCAATTAAAATTATATTGGGTTGGTTTTTTAGAGCAGATCTATAAATCTCGTTTCGTGCCGTCTGAATTATTTCAAATCTATCTGTATCTTCTTTAAGCATATCCTGCAAATAGGCAAAACAACTGCCTTTATCATCTGCAATTAATATCTTATACATCATAGGATCTGAAATAGAAGTTTAAACCATCTAGTTTGTCAGTTTAAAAGTATAACTTTTAAACCAAAAAATGATTCATTTAACTTTTTTTTTAACTATCACTTATGTGTCATTCGCACTAGTTTTTAATCATTTCATCAAAAACGGCTTAAAACTAAAAACTCAAAAGTTAAAATAACGTATTAATTTATTGTAAAATTAATTTATAACTATTATTTTTAATACTCTAAAAATCGGGCATTTAATATGAATCAAAAATTACTCTTGATTGATAACAATACAGCTGATATTGAAAAAATCAACTCCATATTAAGTACCGAATTCCCAAATATCAACATTTATTCAACCAACAATCAAAATGATATTTTAAAGGAAACTGAAATTTTATCTCCTGATATAATTATTTTTGATATAGACTATCCGGAAGATAATATAGATCAAAATTTAAAACTTTTATTAGATATTTTAAGAATAAAACAACTTCCGATTATTGTTTTATCATCAAGCACCGATTATAATAAAATATTTAAAGCTGGTGCAATTAATTTGATTCAAAAACCTTATTCCGAAATTACATTAATTTCAAATTTAAAAACAGCTACAAATCTTATTGGCATTCTAGAATCAGTAAGGATAAAGGAAGCTGAAATTGAAGAAAAGAATCAGAAAATTCATTTACAGATTGAGAATGAGCTTAAACAGCATGAAATTATTAGTAGTAAGAATAAGGAGATTATGGCAGACATTCGTTATGCCAGCAGAATTCAACAAGCTATTTTACCCAGTATCGAGTTTATTAATCAAAATATGGATGAATATTTCATTCTACACCAACCAAAAAGTCATGTTGGTGGCGATTTTTACTGGGTATCATGTCATGAAAATAAAAAAGTAATTGCTGTTGGTGATTGTACCGGACACGGTTTGTCTGGTGCTCTAATGCACATGTTAGGTTCAGTATATTTGAATGAAATTATTTCGAGTGGCAATTTTGAAACAGCAAGCGATATTTTGGAACAGCTTCGAGATCATATTATGAAGTCCTTAAATCAAACAGGAGAAGTAGGTGAAACTCAAGATGGACTTGATATTGCACTTTGCATTATTGACTGTGAAAATAAAAAGCTACAATTTGCAGGCGCTAATAATCCCTTTTATGTTATAAGAAACAAAGAACTTACAGAAATTAAAGGTGACAGAATGCCTGTTGGTATTCATATAAATTTTGACAAACCTTTTACAAATCATATAGTTGATTTGGAAAGCAATGATCAGATTTATTTATTTTCGGATGGATATGCTGATCAGTTTGGAGGGCCACGAGGGAAAAAATTTCGTTACAAGCAATTTAAAGAATTACTGGTAAATAATAGCCATGAACCTATGAATATTCAAAAAGAGATATTAAATAATATACATGATAAATGGCGTGGATCATTAGAGCAAATTGATGATATTCTTGTTTTTGGAATAAAAATAAAATAACTTTAACCTTTGTAATTTTTTTTATTGTGAGAAAAATATATAAAATATTATCACTTATTTTTATAACAAACTTCCTTTTTTGTTTTTTCATATTAGCCCAGGATGTTCCTTCAAATATTAAGGATGAACTAACAGGATATGAAACCAAAATAGAGCAATATAGAAGTGAGAACAATACTCAACTTGAATTAGAATTTCTAAACAAAGCTGCATTTTTATGTTGGAACAATCAATTATATAACGAAGCTGTTGATCATTTTAATAGAGTAATTGAGTTAAATAAACAATCAGGCAACCTGAATGGAATTATGTTAAGTTCTAACTATGTTGGAATGATTTACGATGAAATTCAGGATTATAATTCGGCAATAACTTATTTTAAAAAAGGATTAGAAATTAGCAGGAATTTAAATAATAATAAAAATATTACTTCCTCTTTAATTAATATCTCGCAAACATATCAGCAATTAACAAACTACGACGAATCAAATAAATGTGCGCTTGAAGGTGTTGAGTTAGCCAAGGAAATGAATAATTTAAAACTAATCAGGAGTTTTTACGGTATTTTGGCAAATAATTACCAAAGCCTGGGAGATTCAAAAAAAAGTATAGAATATTTTGATTTGTTTGCCTCGATCGATAAATATCTTAAAAAAGAAGAAATAAAAGATATTAAACAACAATCCAAATCGGAAGTCAAAAAAGCGCAACAAGAGAAAGAAGAAACAAAACAAGAACTGGTAGAACAAACTGACAAATTATTGGAAACAGAAAGTTCTCTTGCAAAGGTTGAAGAAGTATCGCATGAACAAAAAATGCAACTCGATCTTCAGGAATCAAAAATCAGAGAACAGGCCGCTCAATTAAAATTTGAAAGATTAGTTCGCAACTTCCTTATTTGGGGCTTTATAGCTATTTTTATATTTTTTGGAGTATTAGTTATTTTATACAGAAAAATCAGAACTCAAAAAAACCAGATAGAAGAACAAAGGGATGCTTTAGATTTACAAAATCAGAAAATTAATGCAAGCATACAATATGCTCAAAATATTCAAAGAGCAATACTTCCCGTTCGTAACCAAATAAAGAATCTTTTTGAAAGTTTTATAATTTATCGTCCTAAGGATATTGTGTCAGGAGATTTTTATTGGTTTACTAAAGTGAAAGACATTGTTTTCCTTGCAGCCGTTGACTGTACAGGCCATGGTGTACCGGGAGCATTTATGTCGATGATAGGAAGTAGCCATTTGAATGAAATTGTTTTAGAAAAACAGGTGACAGAACCAGCAAAAATATTATCTTTATTAAACGAAAAAATAATTGAATCGTTAAGACAAGATGAAACAGAGAATAATGATGGTATGGATGTTTGTTTTATTTCAATTGATTTAAAATCAAACAAAATTACTTTTTCTGGTGCCAAAAGACCATTATTTATTTTTAAAAACAAAACATCAGAATTCGACGAAATTAAGGGCGACAGAATATCTATTGGTGGAGCAAAAAAGAAAAAAGATGATGAAAAGTTTAATAATCATATTATTAATGCCGAAAAAGGAGATATTTTATTTCTATCTTCGGATGGTTTAACAGATCAAAACAATTTAGAACGTAAAAGATTTGGAAGTAACAGGCTTAAAGAAGTTATTTTAAATAATATTTCAGAGTCAATGGATAAACAGAAAGAGATAATAGAAAAAGAATTAAATGATTTTCAACAGGATGAAGAACAACGTGACGACATTACTTTAATTGGCATAAAAATTAATTAACCTAATGATGGATACGAATACAATTTCAACTATGACGAATAAAACAATATTATCTTATAACGGACCTTTTTATATAGAGCTAATATCTGTTTTTGGTACTAATATCCGCAACTTTAATGATACTTATAGTAATGCACGGAAAAAACTTTTTAAAATTTTTATTGAACTTTCACAAAATGTATCGAATTATTCTGAAGATTTTCACATGGTTAATAATGTGCAAAGAATTGGTGTAGGAGAACTTTTTCTTAAAGAATTTGATACTGCTTATAGTTTTACAACTAAAAATCAGGTAAAAAAGACAGATGCTGAAATACTTACTGAGCGTTGCGAATTAGTAAATGCTTCTGATCAAATGAAATTAAGAGAATTAAAAAGAGAACAAAGATTAAATTCGCCCGGAGAAAAATTTGGAGCCAGAATTGGTTTAATTCAAGCAGTAATGCTCTCCAAAAATAAATTAGAATTTAAAGTAGACAAAATTAATGAAGATTTTTCTTATTTTTCACTAACAGTTAAAATCGATAAATTTTAAACATATCATATTATGGAAAATATTACTTTAACAAGCTCTCCAACTACCCCTTATTTCCCTGAGGTAAATTTTAATGTCGATAAGGGCATTTGCGAAATAAGTGGCGAATCATATATGGAAGAGACTTACAAGTTTTATCTACCACTCATTAACTGGATAAAAGATTATGCAAAACATATTAAAAGACCATTAGATCTAAACATTAAACTTATATATTTAAATACAAGCTCTACAAAATGTGTTTTAGATATATTGGAAATTTTAAAAGATTTTGAAGATGAAGGAGGAAAAGTTAAAGTAAATTGGTATTACGATAAAGCAGATCCTGATATGGTAGAAGAAGTTGAAGATTCTGAAGCAGAATCAGGAATGAAGATTGAACTGATAGAATTTGAGTAATAATTTTCATTTAAATTATA
>JAUVUS010000343.1 GCA_030600865.1 Bacteroidales bacterium
AAATTATTAAAGGAAGTTTTTGATTATATGGTTGCTACTGTATTTATAATCATATTATCAATACAGTAGCAACCATATAATCAAAAACTTCCTTTAATAATTTACTGCCGGATTTCTTTAAATTATAATCTATTTTTAAATCTGTAATTTCCTGGTGCCGGATTAAAAATGATAAAGAAAATAAAAAAAGAAATATGGGTACACTAAAAATACTATTACCACTAAAGAAAATAAAAACCAATGAAATAAAAAGCATTAAAGAAAACAATGGATATTTTCGAATATAGATTAAACCATAATATAACGAAATAAGTAAAAATGATAATACAAATAAACTCCCCACCATTCCTGAATATAATAAAGATGAAAGGATTGGATTATGTGGATAATCCAATTTGCCGGGATTATTATAAAACCTTTCACCAAACTTTTCGAGATATAAAAACCCATTTCCAAATAGTTTTTGCAGAAAACTTTGTTGCCGAAAAATTTCATAAGCATAAGTCAGTTTTTCTGTTTTAAATGCTTCATGTAAAAAATTCGCATAATTATCCTTCTCTGATGCAGAAAATACAGATTGATAATCTGAATATACTGGTGTTATATTTTCTTTTATAAATGTGGTATGTTTAAAAATGACAAATAAACCACAAATTAAAATCAGAAGAATATAAGTTAATACGCGTGTGTTCCCTGATAAAGATTTAATATTATCGGAAATACCCTTTTTAAGATTTACTAACTGTAATAGAATAAGCAACAAAATAGTAACTCCCAAAAGAAACAATGAACGGGCTGAATAGGAAAAGAAAATATTTAAAATTAAAACAAACAATACGGATTGAATATAAGTTCGTTTTAAAGGCTTAATTGGTTTAATAAGGATAGGTAAGAAAGAAATTATACCTAAGAAAGAAAACAAGGCATAAAAATTAACATCCATATTTAAAGATGAACCTATTGAGTTACTGACTATTTCAATGCCTTGCAATTTTAAAGCAAGGTTCATTAAACCCAAAACAGCTGCCAGAACAGAGAAAACTCCAATTAAACTCGTAATTTTCCGAAATATTTGTTTCAGATGTTGAACACTATGTACACCATGAACAGAGATAAATAAAAAATATAAAAAGAAAAGAGCGACCAAAAGTTCAGTCATGTCTTTTAAACAAATATTGTAAAGATTCCGGGAAAATAGTATTCCAATAATATAAAAAACACCTAATATAATCAGGGGATAAAAAGTTTTAATATATTCGATAAAAAGAAGCTTGTTAAAAATAGTTCTCTTAAAATAAATAACAGAAAAAACTAATAATAAGAAAACTGCTGGAATAAATATATATTTTATTCCGGGAAGTACCATTCGTAAAAACCAAATAGAAACTGTAAAAATATATAGGCAAGTAATGCTCCTGTTTTTTCTAATATTACTATCCATAAACATTTCTTTTCATCTATAGCAATCTGTTTTTTGAATGTTTTTTTTATAATTCTATAATATAACTTTTATAAGCCTATCGCATTTTGCAAAAGCAATATTAATCTGTGGAGTTAATACATCCAGATCAATTGATTCACCTTTCATCCAATTTAATATTGCTTCTGGCAAATTAACTCCTGCTTCATAACTAAATGGAAAACCGCCTCCAAATCGAGGATTCAGTTCAAGCACATAATATTCCTTCCCATCATATAGAACATCACAATCTAAATTTCCAATATGTTTCAAATTTTCACCAATAGTTTTACCAATAAAAGAGATATGTTTATTTTTTATTACAATAGCCTTATCGGTCTCTCCGGCTCTCATTGCTAATTTTTTCTTAACTATAGTGGTTACATAATTCCCTTGCAAATCATTTATAATATCTAGCCCAAACTCCTCACCAGCAATTCTTTGCTGATAGAGTAATCCATTTCCGATATCTTTATTGTTAGCTCTTACTAAAATTGACTCATTAATTTGCAATATAGCAAGCCTCTCCATCAACTCATATTGCTCCATATTCTCAGGAAAATAAATACCAATTGAAGCACTACCCCATCTTGGTTTTAATACTAAAGGAAAGTTTATAAGTTTATTATTTATAGCTTCAATCGCTATACTTGGTTCAACTATAGTAATGGGGCTTTTCAATCCGATATCTTGTATAAATTTATGTGTTTTAAATTTATCAAAACAAATATCAATTACTTTCTTATTAGAAATAATTAGCTTTACTCCTATTTCTTCAAATGCTTCTACATTTTCAGATAATAATGGTAATTCAAGATCGTTTAACGATATTAAAGCATTAATTTTATTCTTCTTGCAAATTTGAAGTAACTCCTTAATATAATCCTTATCATAAATGGAAGAAACAACAATAGCAATATCAGCATCAACTAAGGCGGGGGCTGTTTTTTGCATATCAGCTGCAAAAACTTTACCATCTCCATTTAAAGCTTCCTTAAAATAATTTATTAAGTAATTACGTCTTCCCGCACAAGTAAATAATATATTCATTTCTAGTATTTATTCTTAATTGAAACTATGTTAATTAATTCTTTTCCCAATGCTAAATTATTAAGATTTTCGATTGCATCAGTTAAGTGAGGTAATTCTCCTTCTATATATCCTGCTCTATGTGGTGACATTACAATATTATTCAGTTTCTGAAATGAATAATTTTCAGAAGGTAAAACATTCTTATTACTTGCATTTGGATAGTTAAACCATGTATCTATTGCGGCTCCCTTTATTAAATTACTTTCTAATGCTGTAAATAAATCCCCTTCATTTATAACTTCACCTCTAGAAATATTAATGAGGATTCCTTTATTATTCATGTAATTAAAAAAATGTTCATTGACCATTCCTTTGGTCTGATTAGTTAAAGGAACTGCAATAAACACAAAATCCGCATCTTTCAATGCTTGCTTGATATTGTCAGGATGAAAATATCTTGAATCTTTATCAGCAATTTCAAAATTTGAAGCATCTACAATATTAAAATGGGCTTGAAATCCTGATAACAATTTTTTAATCTTTTTCCCAATAGCTCCATAACCAATGATAGTTATGCTTGAGTTAAATATTTTTGTTGAAAATGGCGATACTCCTGTATTATCGTAGATTCTATTCCATATCCCCTGCCTCAACATCTTGTCATGAAATGAAAGCTTCTTTGCTATATCAAACATTAGAGCAACAGCATGTTCAGAAACAATAAGTGCATTTGAATGTGAATTACATATAGTGTAATTATAATTCTTTAATAGGTTAAAATCCAAAAAATCTACTCCAGTCCATGGAATTTGAATTAACTTTAGCCTTTTTGCATTATCTAAAATATCTTTTGTAATTAGATTGCCTAATAAAACGTCAGCATCTCCAACCAATTCCTTTATACATTTTTCATTGTATTCTTCAGGATATATTAATTTACAATTCTCTTTTACACCTTCTTCAATAATTTCTTTATCAGCTTCTTGAAAGCTTTTCGTGACTAAAACTTTTAACATAACTATAATTTTGAAATAAAATCTTCTATTAAATAAAATGCTTCTTCTAAAGTTTTATTATCAACTGCTAATGAAATCCTGATATGATCATCCCAATTTTTACCAAATGCTACGCCCGGAGTAACAGCTACTCCAGTATTTTCAATTAATTTCGATGCAAAAGAATTAGAATCTATATTTAATTCAGAAATATTAAAAAATGCAAAGAAACTTCCTCTTGGTAAAACACCACTAATTTTAGGTACTCTATCTAAAAATTCTTTATAAATCTGTATTCGGGTTTCCAGAATTTCATTATATCGCACCAAATATGTAGAATCAATTGGTAATAC
>JAUVUS010000138.1 GCA_030600865.1 Bacteroidales bacterium
CAGAAAAAAGAATGTAATATAAATATTATCCTTGATGAACTCAAAGAAACTTTTACAGAGAAGAAAAATAACTTAAATAAGGAAAATATTGATCTGATTGTATCAAAACCTGATAATGTTAACGGGCATATTATTTTTACCGATCCACAACGCATAAAACAGATTTTTTCTAAAATAATTGATAATGCCTTAAAATTTACAGAAGAAGGATTTATTAAGTTCGGTTATTTTTTAAAAGATCAGGCAAGTCAAAATATTAAATTTTTTGTTGAGGATACAGGAATAGGACTATCGCAAGATCAACAAGATAATATTTTTAAAAGTTTCCGGAAAATTGAAAATAAGAATAAGTTATACAGTGGAGTGGGTTTAGGGTTAGCAATATCTAAAAGTTTAATTAATTTACTTGGTGGGGAAATATGGGTAGAATCAGTTTCTGGCAGAGGTTCAATATTCAATTTTACCATTTCTACCAGAAAAGTTGACTTGAGTTTTAAAACAGAGTATGAAAAAAATATAAAAAACTAAGCTAAAAAAATGAGAAAAGCAGCAATTTTAATCATAATGATAGGCTTGGGATTTATAAATAACGAAAGCTTTGCTCAAGAAAGCAATATTGTAAATTTGACAGAAACTTTAAAAAGAAGTAACTCTATTGACGTAACTTTTGGTGGTACCGGATTGTTGTTATCAGCAAATTATAGTAGAGTTTTATTTATTAGTAATAGTTATTTTGTTAATGCTTCTATAGGAATTGGTTCAGTTCCAATTATTGGAGGAACTAGTCTTCCTGGTCAACTTACTTTTAATTATGGTAAAGAAAGTAGTTTTTTAGAAGCAGGTATTGGAGCAACCTATTGGAAAGGCAAAAGTAATAGCTCAGGTTATACTGAAACAATAGAGTCGTTTAATATATCACCAATTCTCGGATACCGAAAACAATTTAATAATATAGTTTTTAGAGCTTATGTTAATCCTATAATTCATATTTCGGGCGTATACTATATCGAAAATTATTCAATTATTCCATATTTGGGTATTAGCCTTGGATATATGTTTTAGTTAAATGAATATCCGCATGATTACCTAAAATAGCTAATGATTTTCTTCATTTGCCCCGTCCCTAAAGGGTGTGAAGAAAATCAATTTGCTCCCTTAAGGGTTAGGGGCAAACAAATTGATTTTCAATTAATTTTGGTAATTTGCAGGTAATCATGCGGATATTCAGTTTTAGTTATGTTTAAATGGTGAATTATATTGTGAATTGGGGAAAACTTTAAAATTTGATTAGGAATAGTATGAATGACAAAAATGAATCAGATTTATTTGTAATAGTAAATCATTGCGAATTTTCAGAAATAGTAACTACTACTGAAGAAATAATTTCTCAATGTTTGAACGAATTGCATGGCCGTGAACCCAAAGCCGGTATGTTGTTTTGTGGAATAAATATGGATCATCAGTATTTAGTAACAAAAATACACGATACCTGGTCGCAATTAGCCTTAGTTGGGTGTACAACTGATGGTGAAATGTCTTCGAAATTAGGTTTTAGGGATGATTCTATTGCTTTTTTGTTATTTGGAGGTAGTAATGTCGACTTTACAACTGGTTTAGGAAAAGATGCTGATGGAAATTTAGTAATTGCCAGTAAAAATGCTATTAGAGAAGCTCGTTTAAAAACAAAACTCAAACCATCTATTTGTTTTGTTTTTCCGCCGGGCCTGGTTATTAATACTGATATAGTACTCAGAACAATAAAGAGATCATTAGGAGTAGATGTCCCTATATTTGGGGGTACAGCAGCAGATCAGTGGGAATTTACCGGGACATATCAATTTTATAATAGTAAAGTAGTTTCAAACAGTATTCCGGTATTACTTCTATCAGGTTCATTAACTTATTCATATGCTGTAGAGAGTGGTTGGAAACTTATTGGAGATCCGGGTATTGTAACAAAATCAGATGGAGATATTTTAATTGAAATTGATGGGGAACCTGCAATTAATTTTTACAAAAAGTTTTTAGGAAATAAGAGTAAACCTAATGGAATAAATCCATTAGCAATTGTAGATGAAAATAATGATATAGTTTGCCTCAGGGCAACACTGGGAAATACAAATCCTAAAACAGGATCTATTCCATTTAATGCAGGAATACCGGTTAATTCAAAAGTGCAAATTGCAACTGCTACAAAAGAAGAAATCCTTGAAGGTTGCAGGACATCAATTTTAAATGCAAAAAGAGCTTATCCTAAAGGAAAGAATCCGCAAGCTGCGATATTGTTTTCATGTGCAACCAGGAAACTCCTTTTAGGACCTCGTACCGTTAAAGAAATAGAGATCATAAGATCTGAAATAGGTAAAGATTTACCTATGATAGGATTTTATGGTTATGGTGAAATTGGACCTCAAAAAAGGAATAAAAGGAATTCGGAAATTCATAACCAGACCTTTGTTTCATTATTATTGGGTGTTTAGATAGTCTTAATTTTTATGGAATAAAACTAAATCTGCTAAATGAATAATCATTTATATAAAGGTAAGGTAAAATTAAAACTACTTCCTTTACCTACACTACTATCGACCCATATTTTTCCTTTGTTCATCTTTGTAAATTCAGAACATAATATTAATCCAAGCCCTGATCCTTTCTCATCATTAGTTCCGTAAGTGGAATAAAACTCTTCTTTGAGAAAGATTCTTTTCTGCAGTTCTTTACTTATACCTACTCCTGTATCTGCAACAGTTATAATTAACTGTTGTTCATTTTTTCTTGTAGAGATAGTTATTTTACCTCCATTTGGAGTGAATTTAAGAGCATTTGATATTAGATTTCTTAATACAACGGAAATCGACTCTTTGTCAAAATAAGCATATAAGGGTTTCGTAATTTGAGATTCTAAAGTTATGTTTTTTTCAAGAGCATTAGGGTAATACAACATTATGCTTTCTTCAATGATGGTATTTAGTTCGTTTTCACGAGGTTCATATATTGCAGAGCCTCTTTGGGTTTTTGCCCATAATAAAATTCTTTCAAGTAAACTATATGTTAAGTTGGCTTGTTCTTTTATTTTTTGTAGTGAATTAATAAGTTTTTTCTGATCATATGAATCTAATCTATTTAATACTAATTCTATAAATGTTTTAATAGCCCCAACCGGATCTCGTAAGTCATGTCCTAGAACAGACAATACTTTGTCTTTAAAGTTATTTAGTTTTTTAATTTTTATGTAACTTCTCGATAGTTTTAGCATTGAGTTTACTCTGGCAATTAACTCAATTTTATCGATTGGCTTTCTGATATAATCTATAGCTCCTGCATTAAGCGCAATTTGAAGATCCTCTGATGTAGTCATAATACCTGTACACATAATAATTGGAATATCAGACAAAGTTTCACTTTTTTTAAATGCTTTTATCATTTCAATACCATCCATTTCAGGCATATCCCAATCTGTAATAACAATATCAGGCATGAATTTTTCAGCTACTTTTAAGCCCATTTTCCCATTTTTAGCTTGTAGCACTTTGTAGTCGCTACTATTAAGGGTATCAACAATTGTTTCCAAAAAAAACTGTTCATTATCGACAACTAAGATTGTTCCTTTCTCCATTTATAAAAAATTATTTTGTATTAATATAAAATGAATTAATTTCTCCAATACCTTTTACATTTAACAGAGATGGCCCTTTAAAGATAAATTTATCATTAATTAACCTATAAGTTGTTTCAGAAATATGAATTTGCATCGGTTTAGATGTCTTTTCTAATCGTGAAGCAGTATTAACAGTATCACCAAAAATATCATAGACATATTTCTTTTTACCAATTATACAACCTATTATTTCTCCTGAATGAATACCAACTCGTATTTCCCATTTATGCTTATTCGTTTTATTGCGTTCTTTTAAATATTCGATTATTTCAGTAGCTGCTTTCGTTATATTATAGGCATGTTCAGGGTCAGGATAATGCATTCCGCAAACAGCAAAATAAGCATCACCAACAGTTTTTATTCGTTCGCAATAATTTCTTTCCATAATAATATCAAAATTATGGAAAACATCGTTGAGTTCATTAGCAAGTTGCCGAACTCCCATATTTGCAGCCTTTTTTGTAAATGAAATTATATCCGATATAAAAACAGTTACATTATTATATAAATCAGGTTGATTTTTACCAAATTTTTTTAAATCAAGAGCTACTTTTTTTGGAAAAACACTAAGTAGTAAATTGTCTATTTTTTCTTTTTCTGATAAAATCTCTTTTTTTTGGTTTTTAATAATTATTAAAGAATGTGATAATAGTAAAGCAGAATTCACCCTGGCTATAAGTTCTATCGGATCAATAGGTTTTCTTATATAATCAATAGCTCCTGCATCAAATGCTGCTTTAAGGTTTTGTGAACTGGTCATTATGCCGGAACATATAACGATTGGAATATCAAATAATATTTTACTTATTTTGAAAGTTTTTATCATTTCAATACCATCCATCTCTGGCATCTCCCAATCTGTTATGACCATGTCTGGCAAAAATTTCTTAGCAACTTCTATACCCATTTTGCCATTTAATGCATGAATTATTTTAAAATTATTACTATCTAAAATATCAGTTATAACTTCTAAAAAATCTTGCTGATCATCAACAACTAAAATTGTGACTTTCTCCATTTATCAAATATTAATCAATTCATTATATCTTTCTTCATTACACACTTTTAAAGCATTTTCAATTTGCTTTTTCCATTCCTGTAAATGCATATTTTCCCCAAAATCTATTTTATCAAGAATAGTTTTAATATCACTATATTCAAAAACAGTTCGTTCTTTTAATTGGGAAAGATGTGGTGTAAGAAATTCAATATCAGATTCAAGCAGATTTGATTTAATATCTTTAAATGATATTGTTTTGATTTCTTCTGCAATTTCCAACTGTTCAATTTCATCTGTTTGCGATTTAGGTAAATACATCCAGAAAGTAGATCCGCTATTAATCTTAGATTCGACTCCAATTTGTCCCCTGTGGGCTTCTACTGCCATTTTACAGAAAGTTAATCCTAATCCGGTTGATTGAACAGAACCTGACTTTCGTGCTTCTAACTGAGAAAATCTGTCAAATACCTTGTTGAGCATATTTTTAGGGATACCCGGCCCTGTATCCGATATTCGGATTTCAATATAATCGGAAAGTTTTTTTTCAGCAATATTAATGGTTATTCTACCGTTATTCGGGGTGTATTTAATTGCATTAGTTAGCAGGTTTATAAAAACCCGGGTTATAATTTCAAAATCTATGTTAACTTTAAATTTATTTGAAATAATGGTTTTAACAGTGATTGCTTTTTGTTGTATTAAATAATCTACCTGATGCAGTGCCTTACTAATAATTTCATTTATCAAAACATTACTTTGTTGCAATTTCATTTCGGCATTTTCAAACTTTTGAACTTCCAGGATATCAAGTACCATATTAAGCATGCTTCCCCCTGCCTGTATAACTTCAGGGTTTTTTGACAAGCCTAATATAGCTGTTAAAGGATTTTTTAAATCATGTACAATCATTCCTGTAAGCCCTTCTTTGAAATGATCCAGTTCAATCAGCTTTTTATTTATTGTTTGAATTTCCTCTTTTTGTACGGCAAGAATATTGTTTGCTTTACGTTTTTGTAAAAAACTGCGAAGTACGACTAATGCAAGTATAAACATTAGTATAAAACCAGCTATAAATGAGTTACGCACAGTTTTTTCCCGTTTTTCTTCTTCTGCATGAATAGCATCCTTTTTTTGCTGTTCCAGTTTCGTTGCCTGTTTCTCTTTTTCGTATTTGTATTGATATTCCAGGCCTGTTATTTTTTTTACGTTTTCCTCATTATATAAACTATCATTCATTGTTTTAAAAATAACATGATATTTATATGCCTCTTTATACAAACCCAAAGCCTCACAACTTTTTGCCAATATTTCGGAACTTCCTTTCAGCAAATTGGCTTCTCCAATTTCTTCTGCCATTATATAGGCTTTTTTACTGTAATTATAAGCTTCTTTTATTTTTTTCTGTTTAAGGTATAATGAGCCTAATTCCTTATAGTTTTCAGTTTCAATAGATTTATCACCTGTTTCGACACTTATTTTTAATGATTTTTGGTAATATTCCAATGCCTTGGGATAATTGCCCTGATATTTATAAATATTTCCAATATTATTGTAACAATGTGAAATTCCGCTTTTATTTCCTAATTCCTCTTTTATTTTTAATGATTTTTGGTAGTATTCCAATGCCTTGGGATAATCGCCCTGATATTTATAAATAATTCCAATATTATTGTAACAATATGAAATTCCATTTTTATCTCCTAATTCCTCTTTTATTTTTAATGATTTTTGGTAATATTCCAAAGCTTTAAAATAATCGCCCTGAAACCTGTAAATAATTCCAATATTATTGTAACAATATGAAATTCCGCTTTTATTGCCTAATTTCTCGTCTATTTTTAATGATTTTTGGTAATATTCCAATGCTTTGGAATAATCGCCCTGAGATTTATAAATAATTCCAATATTATTGTAACAATGTGAAATTCCGTTTTTATCGCCTAATTCCGCTTTTATTTTTAATGATTTTTGGTAATATTCCAATGCCTTGGGATAATCGCCCTGAGATTTATAAATACTTCCAATATTAATGTAACAATATGAAATTCCACTTTTATCGCCTAATTCCTCGTCTATTTTTAATGATTTTTGGTAATATTCCAATGCTTTGGGATAATCGC
>JAUVUS010000349.1 GCA_030600865.1 Bacteroidales bacterium
AATACTACAAGATAGAACTATGTGCCTCCTGAGTCAATCAGGATGAGCACTGGCCTATGCCTTTATCATAGTGGCTCTTAAAGCATGCAATCCCGATAATTATCGGGATTGGTGGTTTGCTGACTAAGTCTATCTTAGTAAAGTTGTTCAACTGGGGACAATAAAACAAGGCGGAAACCCGCACGTTTCATATACCAACTGTTAGTCAGAATAGCAAAGCATGATGTAAGATATTGCAACAATCATTTGTTTTATATTAAAACATTTTGTATTTTTGTCTTGAAAAACTTAATACAATGAAGACAATAACACAAAAAGAAATAGGACAAAGAATATCAGAATTAAGAAAAAGCAAAGCTTATTCTCAAGAGGATTTGGCAAAGATGCTTGACATTCCTCGTTCATCATTTACACAGATAGAGTTAGGAAAAAGAAATTTATCGGTAATTGAGTTAAAAAAAATTACTGATATCTTATCAATATCCATTGATAAACTTTTATCTTCTAATTTTAGTTTGTCGGAATTAATAATTGACAAAGAAAAAGTTGATGAAAAACCAAAATTTAGGATTTCTATTCCGGAATTGAAAGTAAATAAATTCAAAGATATATTATTATATATACTTGAAAAGTGTGCCGGAAAACCTAATGTTGGTGAAACCCTCCTTTATAAGCTACTGTATTTCTCTGATTTTAATTACTACGAACTATATGAGGAGCATTTGAGTGGAGCGGAATACAAAAAACTACCATATGGCCCGGTACCTCAAAAATTTGATTCTATTATTAATCAAATGATTGCAAGTAAACAATTAAAAAGATTTAAAGCTGATTATCATGGATATCCTCAAACAAGATACATACCATTATCTAAACCTAATTTATCAAGTTTTAATGCAAGTGAAAAGGATGTAATAGACAAAGTAATTGATCAATATTCTGATTGGTCTGCGTCTGCTATTAGTGATTATTCGCATAAAGATATTCCCTGGTTAGCATCTAAAGATGGTGAAACAATAGATTATGAATTAGCTTTTTATAGAGAAACACCATATTCAGTTAGGAATTACGATGAAAATGAAGAAGCATTATGATATTTGAGGAACTTGATGAATTTAAAAAAGACATAAAGAAACTTTTAAAAAAATATAGAACTATTAATGATGATGTTGAAATTGTTAAGAAAGTTTTAAGTATAAGTCCAAATGAGAGACCTCCTTTTAGTTTTAGAATTGATGGATTGGGAATAGAAACATGTGTTATTAAAATAAAAAAGATTGCTAGTAAGAGTTTCAAAGGGAAAGGAGTTAATTCTGGTTTTCGAATAATATATGCCCATTATGAGAAAGAAGAAAAAATAATTATGATTGAGATATATCATAAATCAAATAAAGAAATTGAGGATAAAGAGCGTATTCTAAATAATTTTAAATAAGGAGAATCATAAAAAGCAGGCTTTGCCTACAAGTGGAAAGTAGGAAGTAAATAATTTGTAGATTCACTATATAATTAAATAGAAGGAACTTTACTTTTATCTATAGATGTAAAATATGAAAACAGGAATTCAAATCACTTTAATCGTATTAACTCTTCTGATTGCAACAGTTGCACGGTTTGCAACTGTAGGTTGGTTGTATTTTATTGGCATCTTGTCAATACCAATTTTGTCAATACCTCATTTCATAGTTCATAAAAAGTCAATGAACTATCTTTCTAAAAAGGGACATAAAAACGTTTTGAAAATATTTGCTTCGCATTTTCTTTTCTTATGCTTGTTCTTTTTTCAACATGAATTTGGTGATTCACCCCGGTCATATTCTGTTTTAGAAACTGTTTTCGGAATAAAAAATGAATTTTTACACAATAATGGATTTATTATTTGGCTAATTTCCTTAATAGCTTATATCTTTTTGAGTGTAAAGATTCGGAAAAGTGCCAAAGCAGGCCTGTAGCTGTATCGTTTTTATTTGTTTAAACCATAGTAATTTTGATGCAAACGAATTATTATAGGTTCCCTTAATATCATTAATTTTATTGAAGATATATATATTTGCAAAAAAAAAATGTTAATGAATACTTTTGAAAATTTAAATCTGTCAAAACAATTACATAATGCAATTGTTGATTTGGGATTTAATACGCCAACACCAATACAAAAAGAAGCTTACCCTGTTATTCGTTCAGGTAAAGATATGGTAGGAATAGCACAAACAGGTACAGGGAAAACACTTGCCTATATGCTCCCTATATTACAGGATTTAGAGTTCTCGAAGCAAGTTAACCCAAGGGTATTAATATTAGTTCCCACACGTGAATTAGTATTGCAAATGGTTGAGAATATAGAAAACCTTACTAAGTACATGAATATTCGTGCCTTAGGCGTGTATGGAGGAACGAATATTAATACACAAAAGCAAGCTGTTGCTCAGGGTACTGATATTCTTGTTGCAACACCGGGACGATTATATGATTTAGCCGTATGTGGAGTACTACAGCTAAAAGGAGTTAAAAAATTAGTGATAGACGAGGTAGATGTAATGCTGGATCTTGGATTTCGTCCTCAAATAACAAATATCTTTGATCTTCTAAAAGAACGTAGACAAAATATTATGTTTTCAGCTACAATGACAGATGAAATAGATGTACTTATTGACGATTTTTTTATTGCTCCTGCCAAAATTTCTATTGCTGTAAGTGGTACTCGTTTAGATAATATAGCTCAATCATGTTATCTGGTACAAAATTTTTACACGAAAGTTAATTTGTTAGCACATTTGTTAAATGATAAAAATGAATTCAGTAAGGTTTTAGTGTTTGTGTCAAGTAAAAAAAATGCAGATAAATTATTTGAAGCCATAGAAGATAATTATGGATCAGAATCCTGTATAATACATTCTAATAAAACACAAAATTATAGAATAAGATCAATCCAACAATTTGATGAAGGAAAGAATAGAATATTAGTAGCTACGGATGTAATGGCTCGTGGATTGGATCTGGAAAAAATTACTCATGTAATTAATTTTGATACGCCTCATTTCCCTGAAAATTATATGCATCGTATTGGCAGAACCGGTAGAGCAGAACAACAGGGTAAATCTATATTGTTTTACACCGAAAAAGAAGAAGAGTGGAAGGTAGCTATTGAAGAATTAATGTCTTACGAAATTCCAATTATTGATTTTCCTATAGAAGTTGAAATTTCAAAAGAATTATTGCCAGAAGAACGCCCCCAAATTGGGGAAGTTAAAAATCCTCATCGTAATTTGGTAAAAGAGGTTCGTGGACCCGCTTTTCACGAAAAGAAACTAAAAAACACGAAGATTAATCAGGGAGGATCCTATTTAAGGAAAGGGAAAAAATATAAAAAACCTCAAACAAGAGGTGATAAAAATTTTAATCTACGCAATAAAAAGAAATAGCTTGAATTCTTTAAGTAATATAAATTTTTAGAAAGTTGATGACTTAACTATTTTCACCTGATAGCACAAATGTTCTTCGCTTGTGCATTTTTATGCAAAAAATATTTTTGCTTTCCGGTTTAAGCTGAATTCTTTAACCTGTTTTTCAAAATACTATGAATTATTACACCTGCTAAGATTAATAAAGCTCCTGCTAATTCTTTCAGGTTCAGTATTTCCTGAATAATAAAATAACCGAAAATAGCTGCGAAAACAGGTTCAAGCGAAAATATAATCACCACTTTTAACGAAGAAACATATTTCTGAACCCAAACAGTAATAAA
>JAUVUS010000307.1 GCA_030600865.1 Bacteroidales bacterium
AATAATAAAGGTTATATCGGAACCGGATATGATGGAGAAAATAAGTTAAATGATTTTTGGGAATATGATTCTGAAAATAATACGTGGAACCTTATTTCGAATTTCGGTGGAGCACCTCGATATGGAGCCGTTGCTTTCTCTATTGACAATTATGGATATGTTGGAACCGGATATGATGGTAATTATTTAAAAGATTTTTGGAGATATGATCCGGAAACTGGAAACTGGGAGCAAATTGTCAGTATTGGAGGTTCAAAAAGACGCGATGGTGTAGCCTTTACAATTAATGGTAAAGCCTATGTGTGTACAGGCATTGACAATGGTATTTATGAAGAAGACTTTTGGGTGTATGATCCAGTAACGGGATTATGGGCTCAACTAAGAGATATTTCTAACACATCTGATGATAGTTATGACGATGATTATGCATTTGTTGGTAGTGGCAGGGTTGCTTTTGCTGTAAATGAAAAAGGTTATGTAGCTACTGGAGGAACTGGAGGAGTTGGAGGTGCGGTTTGGGAGTACGATCCTATAACAGATTTATGGGAAGAAAAAACTTATTTTGAAGGAGCCTCAAGAATAGATGCTGTCGGATTCGGAATTGGAGATAGAGGTTATATTGCAACAGGACGAAACACTTCTTCATATTACTTTGATGATCTATGGGCTTTCGAACCAGATGCTGAATATGATGAATATGATTAATAAGAAACCTTTTCTTATAGCCTTGGCCCTTACGTTTACCATTATAATAATATCTGGAACATATTATTTGAGGTATAAGAGGCTAAGTATTCATTTGGAAGTTATAAAATTGGAGTGTGGATGGGGTTACGATATTTTACATAGAAATCAAGTTTTTATTCATCAACCTAATATCCCGGTAATACAAGAAACAATTACTTTCAGAACCAAGCACGAAGCTAAAAAAGTTGGGAATTTAGTTTTAAAAAAAATAAAATCAGATAAATTCCCAATAATTACCCAACAAGAATTAGATAGTTTAAAAATCCAATATTAATAGTAAACAAAAAGGAAGTATCAACAAAGTTCTTCCTTTTTTTCAATTAACAACATTAATTAAATCAATATCAAAAATCAAAACCTAATTTCCCGGAATTGAATAATAATTGTAAGCCCAATAATAAACCAGAGGGAATAAATAATTTTCCGTTACTTTCTTCCCCAATTAAAACTTTGATTATCGCTTGCATTTAACGATGGCAAACGGTTTGCTTTTAACTGTTCAATTTCCAATACATTTAATTGATTTGAAAGTTTATTTTGTTTGATTTGGATATTATTCTCATAAGCATACTCGATACATTTATTTAAAGTCCACTTTTGTGCTTGTGCATTAATATTTATTGAAATTATTAATGTAATGAATATTGTATAAAATAATCTTTTTCCCATTTTATTGATTTTGATTTTAAAATCAAAATCAAAATCAATCATGATAATTGTTAATTATAAATGAAATAGATTAACACCTGATTTATCTAGATGAACCAGAGATATTCTTAGAAGAATATCATTTTTCATATACATTAAAATACAAAGTGTCGGAACTCATTGCCGTGAATATTCCTTTCCCGTTTTCAATATTTGATGGTGTTTCTATTAAACTAGATGAATTTTGATTCAGGCTTTCATACATTTCGATATATTCATCATTTATTTTAAAAATAACAGCTCTGTAATTACCAAAATATTGTATCATTCTACCACCATTAATTTCTATACTGCTGGAATTCATAGGAGGCATCAAAATTGAATAGGGAGGATTTTCAGCATTATCAAAAATTTGCCTGTCAGCTAAATTAGTAGTATCTGTTAATTGAATACTCAACATGAAATATTCTTTATCAGGATTATTCCATGTGAATTCAATGTTATTTTCTTCATCGAATAAATCATCATCGATATAAATTGCTGTATCCGATATGGTAAAATTTTCAGGTGTGACAGTTCCAATTGTTGAGGAAGATACTTCTATGTTATCAAAATCAAAATGAATGGAATATTCAGTATTTTCCTGAATTACAAGTTGATTATTATCAATAATATAGTACTCAGGATTTTCTATTGATTGCTTATACGTATAAGATTGATTATTAACTGTAATATAAACAATCAGGTCATTGATAATTATATTTGTATCATCAGCATCCGAATAAGGCAAAACTTTTACTATTTTAATACTGTCCAATGATTGATTTGTATATAGATAAGCTTCTACAACAGGAATATCATCATATAATATTTCATCATTATTATCACAAGAAATCAGTAAGACTGATAAAATGATTATGCTGTATATTATAAATTGCTTTTTCATAATTATTTAAGATTAATTGAAATTGATAAATTTGGAGTAATACCTAAGTAATTTACATTTGTTTCCAACAGTTCTCCATCAATAAATTCATATTCTTTGTACCAAATATTTGTTCTGTTATAAGCATTAAATAAAGAAAATCCCATTACACCATCACCAAAATCGCCTAAACCAAACTTATAATTAACTGACAAATCCAATCTATGATAATCTGGTAAACGTAAAGCGTTTTTATCACCAATGCTTAATAGATATTGAGTGTCTCCATCTGGTAATGTTAACTCATAACTCCCTGACGGCGCTGTGTATGGCTTTCCTGTTGCATAAATCCATGTGCCAGAAAATGTAAATTTTTTCCATTCGTAAGTTGCAACCGCCTTAAACTCATGTGTTGCATCATGACTGGCAGGGAAAGGGTCTTCTCCATATAAATCAAATTGATATTCAACATTGCTTAAAGTATATCCAAGCCAACCACTTAATTTACCAAATTTTTTCTGTGCCAGAAGTTCAATCCCTTGTGCTACACCAGAGCCCTGATAATAAAATTCATCATACTCAATATCTCGAAAGGATGGAATATAGTTTAACGAGTATTCTGTTAAACCAGACATATTTTTATAGAATAGTTCGGCGCTAAATAAGTAATTTAAATTTTCGTAATTTGCACCTAGGATGTAGTGGGTTGAAGAACTAACCGGTATTGATTCTCCATCGGAAAGAACCCAGAAGTCTTTACTCCCGGACTCAATATCATCGCGTATTATTCTATTTGCAAATTGGTTATATTTTCCCCAGGCCGCATTAAGTTTTATATATTTATTAAGGCTATATGAAGCTGAGAACCTTGGCTCTAAATAAAATTTATTAGTTCCTCCATAGTAACTTGTTCTTAATCCCGGAATTATTAAAAGTTTATCGAATAGTTTAATATTATCTTGGACATAAAAAGCCACTTGTGATTGTTTATTATGTTGATCTTGAATTACCGTTGTATCGCTACGTGTATAATTATAATCTACATTAAAAAAGTTGTATTGCAAACCTGCTTCAATTTTGTTTTTATTTGAAAGCTTATATTCGAGATCATATTTGGCTGAATAATCTTGTAAAATATTTTCCTCGTTGATACCAAAGCTCATAATATTGGTGCTACCACTATTACTATTCATTGAAGTTCTTTCGGAATTCATATCTCTTACACTATAATAGCGAGAGTAGGATAGTAAGGTATTTGTATAAAGATTATCGTTCCATTTACTTGACCATTTTAAGCTTGATCCCCAGTTACCCCATTTAGTTAAGTCTGTAGTTCCTCCGCTAAGATTGAGCCCCCCTCTGGATAAATTTAATTCACGTGAATTATCCAGATTATCTTGCCCATTATAAAAGCTTAATGAAATAGTATTCTGATTATTAGGCTTGTAAGTTAATTTGGAATTTAAGTCGTAAAAATACGATGATGGCTCAATATTAAACATAGTAGATTTGTTTCCTCTCGCTCCAGCAGGAACGGGCGCAGATGCAGATGATTCTGCATCGTTAAACATGTCGAAGAATTGATCGTATAGAAAACTTTGAAATGATTTACGACCAACTGCAATAAATGTAATTTTATCTTTTATTGGAAACTCAACATATCCATTATAACTTAAAAAACCAATTCCTGCACCATAGTTTGTTTTATTTTCATTACCGTCTTTACCAATAATTTCCATTACACTACTTATTCGTCCTCCATATTTCGATTCAAATCCTTCTTTTGATAATTTAACATCTTTGATAGCATCGGCATTAAATGCGCTAAACATACCAAATAAGTGATCAACATGGTAAACAGTAAATCCATCGTATAAAATAAGGTTTTGGTCAGGAGTACCTCCACGAACATACAATCCACTGGACGATTC
>JAUVUS010000109.1 GCA_030600865.1 Bacteroidales bacterium
GAATTGATTATTAAGCCTTTTCAGTTTTTATTAACTTACTGTTAATAATCAATTATATTAATAAAAACTTGCTATTTATTATACAATTAATGTTGAAATATTGTTCAATAATTAGCCGTTAAAACTAAAAAAATATTTTTGATTTTAATTAAATTTTTATATATAGAATATGTTAATTACTAATCAAAATAAAAGTTTTTAAATTTTATTGACTTTAATTAACATTCAATTAACATTCAATTAACATAAGAACACCAAGTAATTAACATTATGTATAGATTTTAATAAAATTACTTACTTAATTAATAATTAGAATAATAAATAACTGTTGTTAAAATTATAATTTACTTATAAAGTAATTACAGGCTTAATTTCAACTGATTATATTCAATCTATTATTGACAAAAATCTTCATGAAAATTATAAAAGAAATTAGTTAAATTTGAGAGATTAACTTAGAATAAATTAAATATATATTATGACAAAAATTTCTATTGGTATTGCTTGTGATCATGCTGGATATGATTTTAAAGAAAAGTTAAAAAATGAATTAGAAAAAGAAGGATATAAAATTAAAGATTATGGAACTTATTCTAATGAAAGTACCGACTATCCTGATTATGCTCATCCATTAGCAAATGCAATAGAAAAAGGAAAACATAAATTTGGAATTACTTTATGTGGTAGTGGTAATGGAATAAATATGACTTCAAATAAACATCAGGGTGTAAGAGCTGCTCTTTGTTGGAATGTAGAGATTTCTGAATTAGCAAGATTACATAATGATGCTAATATTTGTTCATTACCAGCACGTTTTATTGATTATAATTTAGCAAAAGACATAGTAAGTAAATTTTTAAGTACTAAATTTGAAGGAGGAAGGCATAAAAAAAGAATTGAAAAAATACCAATTAATTAATATATAGCATTATGTTATCAAATACATGCAAATATGCAGTCAGAGCAGTAATTTATATTGCGCTTACCAGCGAAGAAAAAAGAAAAATTGGAATAAAAGAAGTTTCAAAGGAACTTAACATTCCAACACCATTTTTAGGAAAAATACTACAGACACTTGCAAAAAACAAAATGTTATTGTCTACCAAAGGACCAAATGGTGGATTTTCATTAGCTCGTCCGGCTAAAGAAATTACATTATTAAATATTATTGAAATTATTGATGGTTTAGATTTGTTTAATGATTGTCTTATTGGATTAAGGACTTGTTCGGCAACTGCACATAATGATGTTCAGTGTCCTATTCATCATAAATATTGGCCAATAAGTAAACAAATATATGATTTGTTTAATACAGAAACCATAGAAAGCTTAGCTGATGAAATTAATGCATCAGATGGTAAAATAGGATTATAAATATTTTATTAAATCAAGTTTTTGAAGAAAAGGAAAAATTAATATACCCAATATACAACCTAAAGTATTTGCCATAACGTCAAATAATTCTGCTGATCGATCACTGGTAAAATAAAATTGAAAAACTTCCATTATAAGGCCATAAGATATAACCAAAATTAATGTTATAAGTGTTTGTTGTTTTTTATTTAATGTAATCCGGAATAAAGATGATTGAAAAGAAACACTTAATAAAAAATAAAATGTGAGATGAATAAATTTATCAATATTATTAATTTGAAAAAACCCTACTTTATTTAAGTTACTTCCGGAGGTTACACTACCATAAAAAATTATTAGTGCTAATATTATGGGTTTCCAAAACTTTAAAATTTTCATCTTTTATTTATTGTTATTAAAACAAAGTTAAAATTAAAACACCTCTTTCTTAATTTTTTTTCATAACTTATAAAACGTTAAAATTAAAATTATGAAAAATACAAATACAAAGATTAAAAATATAATAAAGCAATTAAAAAACGAAAACATTCAAACATGGTTTGATGTAGGATTATTTCTGGACCGAATTAAAGAGAATAGAAAAATACCACAAAGAAGATTTATAGGTTCTTATGATGATTTTAAATCATATATGTGCAAGGGAGGTTTCGCTTTTTTAACATATCAATATTCAATTGATGGAGTTAGCATTGAAGTTGAAAAATACACTAAAATATTAAACAGAAAATTTAATGGTTCAAATATCCATTATATTACAGGGAAATTTTATACGGAAGCAAAAAAACTTGTACCAAATTATGTTAAGAAATGCGAATTGCCAATTATTCAGGCTTTCGATGATTGGGATTTGTATGATGATTTCTTTTTTACAAAACTTGAACGTGGGAGTATAGAGTATAATAATTTAATAGGAAAGTTTTGGGATCAAACTATAAATATTGTTGAAGAACTGGGCGGTTATATTACTGATAATAAGATAGGTTTATTATATTTAATTAATGTATGTTCCAATCCGGGAAATGTTTCATTAAGCATGGCGGTGGTTTTATTATCGGAACTATTAGGAATTCCGGTAATTAACAATAATCATGATTTTTACTGGGAGGGTGGAAATAGTGAAATAGAAAAAAAACAAAAAAACTTACCTGATGGTCCAAGAGATTTCTTTTTTAGAAATTCGCATGTAGGAGAATTCTTTTCAATAATAGAAGTATTATTTCCCTGGGAATCAAGAATATGGATTAATGTTAATATTAATAAGCAACAAACAGAACATTTAATAAAAATAAATGGTCACAATCCGGCCAATGTATTGGAAATTGGAACCGCCGTTGATACCACAGAATATCAAGATACCTCAAAGCGGAAAAAGATTAATACTTTTCATCAGTTTGAACAAGTGTTAAGCAGATACTCAGATACTTTAATCAGCTATTCGGCCAAAGATGTTATTGAAAACGATTTAGTGTCGCCGGAAAACCCCAGACCAATTTTAATAGGTGCAAAAAACACAAAACCACTGGTAAAATTTTTAAACGAGAATATTATATTTCTTCAGCCAACAAGAATAATTTCAAGAAAGAGAATAGAAATAGGATTTGAGTTAATTGAAAGATTATTTTTAGAAGAAGATTTTAACAGAAGATTTAAGGAAACAAAACATCTTAAATTAACAATCATTATAACAGGCCCTGTGGCGAGTGGGCATTTTGAGTATTTACGACGATTAATTAGAAAATTTAAAGAATTGATTGATTCTTTGGAAGAAGATGTTCGAAATAAAGTCTTTTTAGCGTTTTTATTTAGTGAACTTGATAAACCAAAATTCAAAAAGCATTTTGAAAATCCTGTTGGAATTCCGGAATTATATAATATTTCTTCGCTTATATTATTACCAAGCAAAACAGAGGGAAGGGGGCTTCCAATAATAGAAGCAGCAGCTTGTGGAACACCAATCTTTTGTAGCAGATATTATCCTGAAAATGTTTATTCAGAAGTTATTGGAGAACATTTGCCTCATTCTGACAGACTGAAGGTTATAGAATTTGATGGGAAAAACATTACAAAAAAGCATGTTAAGAAAATTATTGAAAGAGTATTTTACCCACATAAGTTTTCAGATGAAATAGTTCATAATAAAAAAGTTGTTGATAAAAGATATAGTTTAGATGCCCTTAAAAATAATCTTGATGATATATGTTATCGAATGTATCGTCAATTTAAGTCTAATAGGAAAACAACAAATATTGTAAAAAGAGCCATTTTCGATTATAAAGAATTATGTAATTATACTAACGAAGATTTAAAAAAGATATTAAATACTGAAAATAGAGAATACTTACCGGGTTATGGACGAATGCGATTTATGATTTTATTGAAATCGCTAATAGATCCAAGTTACTTTAGAGTTGAAGAACAATTATTTCGTGGTATGGCTTTTAATTATGCAAAAGAACTAATAAATAGTAGGATAAATAACATTCCTGAAAAACAAAAAATCAAATTTTTTAACGCAATTGAAGGAATATTTTTGTATAAATCAGGAGAGGTTAAAATACGTCACGACCATTCTTTACCTTACCGACACCGAAATAAGGACAATTATCCGTATCAGGATTTTACAATTCAGGAATTAAGTGGATTAATTAACTATTTGTATCATTCTATTATAAATTCTAAAGAATACCCTAAAATAAATACTACTGCACACTTCTTTACGGATTTTGATTTGGCTTTATCACAGCTAACTTCCAGTACATATTTAGGAATTGATGATAGAAAATTTTTAATAAAAAAATTACAAGCAAATTTACCTATAGCCTATTTCCCAGGAAAATATATCAAAAACGAACTGGAGTTTTTTGCTTTACAAGCGGTTCGATCCAGACTTGAACTAAGAATAGAAGAAGAATTAACCGAGGAAATAATAGAAAAAAATGCTAATTATATATCACCTATATATATAATGGCAAGTAAAACAACAACAATTGAAAATTACAATAGTCAAAGCATCAAGAATTTTATTATTGAGGGACAAGATGAAGAATTGAAATTACTATACAGATATAATATTTTACAGGTGATAGAAATAAATCAATTATGTATTGGAATTCATTTTAATCAACTAGGAGATGAAGGGCTTTCTAAATTAAAAAAAGTAAAAGAAGAAAATGGTTTCATAATTTCAAACCGACAAGAATCGTCAGTAATGACTGATATTATTGATATAGATAGATTTCATATCGGAAAAGTTGAGGACAAGCTTACTGAAGCAATAATGGGAATTCCATTAGATAGTGGGTTTATTCAATTTGTTCCGGCAGGTATTCGCCCAACTTTAGCGTATCCAACACCAGTTCAAACAGCAAAAGATTTTAATAAGTATTTAAAAGGTAAGGAATTTAAAAAGGCAATTGAAGATTTTGGAGAAAAAGAAGTATATAAAAGACTAAAAACAGATGCTGAAACAAAAATGTCGCCAATAAAAAAAGTAATTGGTGATTTACTAAGTAAAGAAAATGTTTCAGAGGCAGTAAGTTACGAATATGTAAGCGGAGTTTATGATGATGGTATGCCGTGGAGTGGTGTTGTTGCAAAAGCAGATATGAAAAATCATAAGAACTGGGAATTTATAGCAGAATCAAGTAAAAAAACAAAAAGAGTAACAGATTTTGTAAAAAGTTTAAAAACAAATTCGGGGAAAACAGCAAAAATTGCCTGGAATGGAGGTTATATTCTTAATGCAGAGCTTGTTGGTAAGTTGGGACTTCCGGAATCATATATTGGTTCTCCTTTAGGATTGTTAATATCAGAAGGAAAAGTATTGAGTGCACCTCTTTTTAATAAACCAGCATTAATTTTTAAAAATGGTGTTGTTAATATCTCTCGGGTAAATTGTTCAAAAGGTATCATTGTTTCACGTGGAACAGATGCCATCGAGCTTTCTGAAGATCAGTACAATACAAATCAGGATTCAAATAAATCTTGTTTTTATGATTTAATGTATGAAAATGAAGAAATTGTAGTTGAAAAAAGCCATGTAATCAGATTGGCTGGTAATATAATCAAGGATATTGTTGATGTGCCTGATAAACAAAACATTAAGATAATTCCTGTTGGTTTAACATTGGTAATATCAAAGGAAAAATTTCCAAAATCATGGAAAATTAATGATGAACTTGAAATTAAGGTAAATGGATTAGAAAACATTAACTATGCTGTTGAAGCCGGACCAATGCTTATTGATAATGGTGAAATTATTCTGGATATGAAGAAGGAGGGATGGAAAACTCAAAATTCAATCAAAACACAAGCAGCGCGGTTAGACTATACTGATATGCGAGGGCCAAAAATTGCGGCAGGAATAGACAATGAAGGAAATCTAATTGTGCTTACTATCAATGGAAGAATTAGAGAGTCGGTGGGAGCAACACATTTCGATATGGCAGAAATATTGAAAAAGTTCAATATTCAAAAGGCCATGGGTTTTGATCCTGGCGGAAGCAGTACTTTGGTTGTTAATGGGCAAACATTAAATATCTCACCATATAATAGTCGATATGAAGAAAATATTTATTCACTACCTCCAGAACCCAGGGCTGTTTCTAATGTAATAATGGGATATATTAAAGATTGATAAATTGGCGGGAATATATTTACACATACCTTTTTGTAAGCGAAAATGTGCCTACTGTGATTTTTACTCTGTAGCAAATAAAAGTAATATAGAAAATTTTGTTAATGCTATTTGTATGGAGATAAAACAACAGTCTGAATATTTGGATGGTGAAAAAATACAAACTATATATTTTGGTGGAGGAACACCATCAATGCTAAGCTCAAATCATGTTGAAAAAATATTAGAAGAAATTTATAAATATTTTCCAGTTGAGCAAAATAATGAAATTACCCTGGAGGCCAACCCCGACGATTTGAATGAAAAATACTTAAAATCAATTTTTACTATAGGAGTAAATAGATTAAGTGTTGGTATACAGTCGTTTAATGATTTGGATTTGCAATTAATGCGGCGCAAACACACTGTAAATCAGGCAATAAATTCAATTACAGAAGCACAAAAAGTAGGATTTAAAAATATAAGTATAGATTTAATTTATGGCTTACCCGATTTTACATTAAAAAAATGGGAAGAAAATATTGATCAAGCTATCAAGTTAAATATTCAACATATTTCGGCTTATCATTTAACAATTGAACCAAATACTCTTTTTCAAAAATTACAAAAAAATCAAAAATTGAATTTGCCAAACGAAAAAGAAAGTTTGGAACAATTTCAATTATTAGTCGAAAAAACCAAAGAAAATGGATTTTTACACTATGAAATTTCGAATTTTGCAAAAGATGGTTCTATTTCATTGCACAACACAAATTATTGGATGAATATAAAGTATTTAGGATTAGGTCCTTCTGCGCATTCATATAATTTAACGTCACGACAATGGAATATTTCAAATCTTCGTGCATATCTGGATTCAATAACGAAAGGAAAAATACCATTCGAAGTAGAAATTTTAGAAGAAAAGGAAAAATATAACGATTATATGATTACATCATTGAGAACGATGTGGGGATTAGATACAGAAAAATTAGAAAAAGTTTTTGATAAAAAGTATTTAAGATATTTCTTATCAAAAACAGAAAATTTGATTAAAGAAAATTTATTAAAGAAAACAGGAAATAATTTTATTTTAACAGAAAAAGGTATATTTATATCTGATAATATTATTGGATCATTTTTTTACGAATAATATAAATTGCATTTCAAATTATTACAACATCAAAAAGAATTACCAATTGTATTGAGATTACTTAGTGGCAATATCAATAAGTTCGTGCAGCTTTTCTTCAAGAATATCATAAGAAAAATATTTCTTTCCCAGCTGGTAATTATATTCGGCTATTTCTTTATTAAGTTCAGTATTATAAATTACTTCCTGCATTTTTTTTAATGCTGTATCTGTTATCAAATTATCTTCCAACATAACAGCTTTAAAACCCTTGCTTCCAATATCAGGCCAATAAACAGGCTTGTAGTTATTTACAAAAATAGGACGTTTTGCTAATACGGCTTCGACAAAAGCATTTCCGAAACCTTCGTAAGTGCTAAAATACGTACACGCCCTGGCATGAGCATAAGCATCTGATAATGAATATGATTTACCATTTGAACCAATTGAATGACTTTTAGATGAAAAACTATGATAAGCGAAATGAATCTGTTTACTTAATTTTAATTCATGAATTAAA
>JAUVUS010000361.1 GCA_030600865.1 Bacteroidales bacterium
CAACTATTAACAGATGTCCATTGTTTCTTGTAATTCTGGAAGCTTCATCGATAATCATTTTTTGATCTTCGAATGATTTTTCATGTAGTGCAAGCTGAATCATTACTAAATCAAATGAATTATCCGGAAACTGAATATCTCTCGCATCCTGTTCGTAGCAATCAATGTGTTTTGCAACTTTTAACATAGCTGATGAAAGATCAATTCCGGTTAACTTGATATCTGTATTCTTAAGATATTCTAATTGATTTCCTGTACCACAGCAAATATCAATCACGGACTTTGGGTTTAGCTGAATTATTATTTTAGCGGTTTTTTTTCTGATTTTATTTAAAAAAGGGTAAAGCAGAAAATCATAAAGTTTTGCCACAGCGTAATTTGCCATTGTTTCGATATTTTAATTCAAATAAAAATAAATATCTGCAAATATAAAAAAACGCCAGTGATTGTTACACTGGCGTTAAAGTTTTAAATATATATTTCAGTGCTTATGTGAATGAAAATGTGATTTTTCAAAAGCAATAATAACTTCACTTATTTTACACATCTTATACCAATTCTTCTTCAAAATGTCGTGTCATTAACGACCCGCCTGCCCTGTCTGCCAAACAGGCAGGCGGACGGGCAGGTATTAAAGTTTTAGAATGGTTAATGCCGTTATATATTCAATCCATATTTGTTTTTCACAAATATGGCATTTTGAATAATAAACGGTATTATTTCGCAACAAATCCTAAATTTTATAATTTATAAGATGTAATTTGAGTTTCGTTAGTTTTATAAAAAACCTGGCCTGTTACATCATCAACCGCGTATACCGGTTCTTTTTCTTTGCCAAGATTAATAGTACCTTCAAGTTCACCCGTATCCTTGTTAACTTTTAATAAGGTATTATCTTTTTCTATTTTGCCAAAAATAATTATGAAATCACGTCCTTCGGCAGTGGCTTTAAAACGAGCATTAGCTTGTTGGAATGATTGTTTTGCAAAATCAGAAGCAGCATCGCCCAATTCACCATATATTTGCCCAAAACCTTCAACAATGGCTCCATCAAAAGCATCTTCTTTTTTTATTTCGGGAGCAGCAGATTGAAGAACTTCTGATGCATAATAGGCATTTGCACTAATGTAGGCGGCACGTGCTGCTTGTGCATATAATAAAGCTCTTTTTAAACCCGGTTCGCGTGGTGCTTCGTAGTATTTTTGGAATAACTGCGATCCTGAATAATCAAACATAGCAACATTCTGCTCTGATGAAACAAAAATTCCTTTTTCTCGAAGTTCTAGTTTATTAGGGATTTCTTTACCTTCAAATTTTAAAGCAACACTTGATACGTTTTTAACTGTTGCAGTTTCAATATCTATCAATTTTACAATATTTTCTTTTGTATCAAAAGCATATATTGTATTTTCTTTTTGTTCTAAGAGTGTTGGATTTGTTTGTATCGATTTATCAAATACTAATTCGCCTGTTGTTGGGTTTAATATATTGATTTCTTTTGTAGTAATAAAAAGAATTCCTTTTGGTGATTTAATGGTTCTGATAACTTCTCCATTAATTCTAACTGGTTTTTCAAATGTTATTAAACCTTGTGCCGGATCTAAAAAGTTTAGATAATTCTTTTCTCCGGATTGTGACATTAGCAGAATACCATTTTCAGTTTTTAAATGCTTATAAATACCACCTTTTATGGAAATTCCTCTTCCTTTTTTACCCCATTTTCCGGTTGTTGTTTCCAGATCAAAAAAGTTAATTTTAGTTCTGCCACCATCGTTTGGTAAAACAATAATTCCATCTTTATAAAATGCTAAATCTCCTAATTTACCTCGCATTTGAATAGGTTCTGTCCAAAGTCTCGAACCATCAGCGATGTTAAATGCTATATAGTTATTTTCATAACTAATCATCGTTTTTCCACTACTGGATTGACTCTCATTTTTATTTTCAGCACCTATTATAAAAATGTCTTTTGAAGGATGTTTATAAAAGTTAACAACAAAGTCTTCGTCGGCAACAACTTGTTCGGCTACTCCCTGCAAGAGACTGCCAAATGCTCCCATACTTTCTAATTGTTCAGCTTCTTTTGAAATAGAATTTTTCCAGATAATGTCACCCGTTTGACTATTTACTTTATAGTTTTTAAATAATGTAACAATAAGTAATTCTTTATCTGAAAGTTCATTTAAAGTAACTATCCTGCCAAATCTTTCTTCAATTTGCCAAACTTTTTTTCCTGTTGCCATATCAACCATAAGCATGATTGGATTGCGATTCATATTTTTACCTGCAACAAGAATTCCATTTGCTTTATAAAGCACTTGCTTAGTTTTTAAATCTGCAACTCCGGCTTGTGATGAGTTAAATTTGATATTTCCTGTAAAAGGATCAAGTAAAGTAATGACATCTCCCTGGGTAATTGATAATAAAGGCGAGCCACTCATTTCTTCGATTTGTTCATTTGCAATATTTGCAAATTGACTGTTTGACCATAGCTTTTCACCTGTTTCCGGATTAAAAGCAGCAAATTCAGTATTGGTGCAAATAAAGTAGTTTCCGAACGATGTAACTTGTTGCCATAATACCTTTCCAGAAAGGTTTGTTTTCCATAGTTCATCTACTTGCGCATGGCTAATCGACCATGAAATCACAAGCATTAATACAAAGCTTGAGATTCTGGTTAGTTTTTTTCTCATATTATTTTATAGTTTAGTGAATGACTTAGTTGGTTATGAAAAAGCAAAGTGATTATCATTTTTTTTCTTGAAATTTACAATAATCAAATAGTGTTCCAAATTTTTGATAAAAGAGTAAATTATTAAGTTAAATAATCATTATGTCCAATTGTTTATTATTCACTGGTCATTATAAATAATGGCTGTAACTCAAAACTTTTATAGAAAGGCCTTAATCTTTCTGTATTGTAGTATTTCTGAATATTCACTGTTTTTTTAGAATCAACAATAACTTCAACTGGTAAATTATCATACCTGCCATTTTTAAGAACAACAAGCCGGCCATGAATTCCTTTCAAAACTAAATCTATGGCTAAATTTCCATAAGCCATCGGTACAACTGAATCTATTGCGTCAGGATCGCCACCTCTTACTAAGTAACCAAGTTTTTGATTTATTACACCTATAGGCCGGCCTTTACAGCAATTTGCTGAATATTCTTTAAGTTTGGCAGAAACCAAATCTCCAATTCCTCCTAGTTTTGCATGTCCATATGCATCTTTAACATCATTTTCAAATACCATTTCACCACCTTTGAACATTGCGCCTTCCGATACTAATACTACCGAATATTTACTGGGGTTATTCATGCGATCTTCGATAAGAAGTTCGGTAAGGTTTTCAATCTTAAATTCATATTCGGGGATGACACAACGGTTGGCAGCTCCGGCCATAGTTGGAAGCATTGCTGTAAATCCTGCATAACGGCCAAATACTTCAAGAACCATAAATCGTTTATGAGAACCGGCACTGGTTCTTAGGTTATTTATTATTTGAATGGTTCTGGTAATACATGTGCTAAACCCAATAGAATAGTCGGTTCCCGGCACATCGTTATCCATTGTTTTTGGCATAGCAACAATTTTAACTCCTTCGCGGTATAATCGTACAGCGTAACTTAAAGTATCGTC
>JAUVUS010000054.1 GCA_030600865.1 Bacteroidales bacterium
ATGCAGTCGTTTGTTATGGCCGATATTCCCGGGATAATTGAAGGAGCACACGAAGGAAAAGGCTTAGGATTAAGATTCTTACGACATATTGAACGAAACTCAATGTTGTTATTTATGATTCCTTGCGATAGTGATGATATTCATAAAGAGTACAAAACTCTATTATCAGAATTAGAAAAGTATAATCCTGAATTATTAGATAAAAAAAGAGTTCTGGCAATATCAAAATCTGATATGCTTGACGATGAATTAGTACAGGAAATAAAAAAAGATTTGCCGGATATTCCTCATTTGTTTATTTCTTCTGTTGCACAAAAAGGTATACAGGAATTAAAAGATTTAATCTGGGCACAACTTCTTTAATCTAAGTGATATGCTTGAATTTTTAAGAAATTTAGATACACAACTTTTCATCTTTTTAAATGGTATAAATTCTCCTTTCTGGGATAAAATTATGTGGTGGATTTCAGGGTCAAAATCGTGGATTCCCATGTACGCGATTATAATAATTTATATCATTTATAAGTTTCGATGGAAAGCGATTGTTTCTCTCGTTTTTATTGCAATTGTTGTTACTCTTGCCGATCAAATTTCAGTTCATGGATTTAAGGAAGTATTCCAACGTTTACGACCTTGTCATACTCCTGAATTGCAAGATATAGTTCATCTGGTTAATAATAAATGTGGAGGGGAATACGGATTTGTGTCATCGCATGCTGCAAACACATTTGCCGTGGCTTTTTTCTTATCAAAATTATTTAAATACAAGTACTTTTCGATATTCATTTTTATTTGGGCTACAGTAGTTTCTTATAGTCGGATTTATCTGGGTGTTCATTTTCCCGTTGATGTTTTAGGAGGTGCAGCTTTGGGAAGCCTTATAGGCTATTTAGTTTATTTATTACACAATTTTACTTTACATAAATTATCAAAACATTTTAAGTAGAGATCCTTAAGTTTTCATTTTTGTTGAATTATTACATGTTTAGCTTTATTTTAATGTTTGAAGTATAAAGAATCAGGCTATTGGCCATTAGATTTTAGCCATTGGCACTAAAATTATTATAAAGGCTAAAAGCTAATAGCCAAATGTTTTTTAAATTGTATAACAGAAGCGAACAAATTATTTACTTTGCTGTTAGAAAGCAATTAAAAATAATGAGCTAATGCTTTGTATCCAAAACAATAAAACCAATCCATATTTTAATCTTGCAGCAGAGGAATATATTTTAAGGAATTTTAAAGAAAATTGCTTCATGCTTTGGCGCAATAAACCTTCTATTATAGTTGGGAAACATCAAAATACTTTAGCTGAAATAAATTTTGAATATGTAAAAGAGAATAATATTGATGTAGTTCGTCGATTGTCAGGAGGAGGTGCTGTTTTTCATGATTTAGGTAATTTAAATTTTACATTTATTCAAAATGTAGAAGGTGACGATAATCTTGTTGATTTTAAAAAATATACAAAACCAATAATTGAAGTTTTGCATCAATTAGGTATCAATGCAAGATTTGAAGGAAGAAATGATATTATGATTGATGGTAAAAAGATTTCCGGAAATGCTGAGCATATATTTAAGAAAAGAGTCTTACATCATGGAACGCTTCTTTTTTCATCTGTTATAAGTGATTTGTCGCAGGCTTTAAAAGTAAACCCTTTAAAATATCATGACAAAGGCGTAAAATCTGTCAGAAGCCGGGTTGCTAATATTAGTGATTATTTATCAGAAAAAATGACTGTAATGGAATTCCGCGACAAAATACTTTCTTATATTTTGGATTCTGATGACAAAGCCAAAACATATAAGTATAACAAAAATGATATTGAACAAATCAATCGGTTAGTTAAAGATAAATATTCAACGTGGGAATGGAATTTTGGGTATTCGCCAAAATATAATTTTGAAAAATCTGTTGTAACAAAAAGTGGAAGATTTGAAATCCAGATGAATATTGAAAAAGGATTTATAAAAGACATAAAGATTTTGGGTAACTTTCTTACTGAATATGATACTTCTAATATTCAAAAATTATTAGTTGGAATTGAGCACGAGGAGAATTCAATTCGTAAAACTTTACAAAAAACACCTTTCACAGAATATTTTCATAATACTACAATTAACGAACTGATCTTAGCGATGTTTTAATTATTGTGTTAAGCCCTTTAACTACAAGTGCTTTTGTTAATATGTAATAAAGTTATTTTTAAAATAATTTGACTCGAATTAGATTTCTTCGTATATTTAATTGAATAATTCTGTACCCTCTGTTTTATTATAAGATATTCATATAATTTAATATAACCTTAAAACCCTATATCATGCAAAAGAAATTAATAATCATCAGCTTAATCTTATTCTCTTTTGTATTTGTTCAGTGTTCAAAAAAGGACAAAAAAGGAGAATTAAAGTCTCAAACTAAAATTGAAAAACTTTTGGCTAATTATGCTGATGTTAAACTGGAAACTGATTTAAGCATTTTAAGCGAGAATCAGAAAAAGATGTTACCTCTGTTGTTCGAGGCGGCACAGTTAACTGATGAGCTTTATTGGGCACAAACATGTGCTAAAAAGGATGAAATAAAAAAGCTCATAACTGATGAAAAAGTTATGAAGTATTTTGGAATCAATTATGGACCTTGGGATAGATTAAGTGGAATGGAACCATTTGTTGAGGGCGTAAGTGAAAAGTTCGATGGAGCAAATTTTTATCCGACAAATATGTCATATCAAGAGTTTGATGAGTTTTCTGATTTAAAAAAATATAGTTCGTATACTCTTATCCGAAGAAACGATCTTGGTAGTTTACAAACAGTACCATATCATCAGGCTTATCAAGAAAAATTGGTTAAGGTAGCGGATTTAATGAAAAAAGCAGCAACATTATCCGAAGACGAAGGATTTAAGAAATACCTCGAATTGCGTGCAGAGGCATTACTTACCGATAATTATTACGAAAGTGATATTGCCTGGATGAAAATGAAAGAAAATTTAATTGATTTTATAGTTGGGCCAATTGAAGATTTAGAAGACAGGTTGTACTATACAAAGACATCGTACCAATCAATGATTTTGGTAAAAGATAAACAATCAAGTAAAGACATGGAAAAGTATTCACTATTACTTCCATATTTACAAAAAAATCTCCCGGTTGATGCTAAATATAAAACAGAAATACCCGGCAAATTATCGGATATTATGGTTTACGATGTAATTAATTGTTCAGGATATTGGAATACAGGAAGCAAGAAAATAGCTATTACATTACCTCTTGATGGGCAAGTACAACTGAAAGTTGGAAGCAGAAAACTACAGTTTAAAAATGTTATGCAGGCAAAATTTGAAAAAATTTTAATGCCAATAAGTGAGCTGTTAATTGCAGAAGATCAACTAAAACATGTGAAATTCAAAGCTTTTTTTGAAAACACAATGTTTTATGAAGTAGGAAGTGCTTTAGGGATAAAAAATACTGTTAATGGTAAAGGTACTGTTAACGATGCTTTAAAAGAACAGAACAATGTTATAGGAGAATGTAAAAATGATATTTTAAGTTTATTTTTTGTAACTAAGCTCTATGAAATGGGAGAAATGAGTAGTGGTGATTTAATGGACAATTACGTTACCTATATGGCCGATGTATTCAGGTCGGTGCGTTTTGGAATATCAAATGATCAGGGGGTTGCTAATATGATACGATTCTATTATTTTGAAGAGCTTGGAGCGTTTACCCGTGATAAAAAAAGCGGAAAATATAGAATTGATTTCGATAAAACGAAAGAAGCAATGCTTAAATTTTCAGAAGAAATATTAGTAATACAAGGTGATGGAAATTATGATGCAGCTAAAAAATTAGTCGATGAAAAAGGATTTATTCGAGACGAACTTTTGAATGATTTATATAAAATTCAACGTAAAAGAATCCCCAAAGATGTGGTATTTATTCAAGGGATTGATGAAGCAGGGTTAATAAATTAGGGTAAATTGAAAAGGGAGTGAACTCCCTTTTTTTATTTAATTATTTTCGTCTTCAGTTTTCTTTGGAGGTTCAAAGCCATAAGCAATTCCTTCAACTACATATGTTGGAGGTTCTCCAAAGCCTCCAACAGATTCTTCTCTTGTAACTAAAACAATCATTCCTCCTAAATTTGCAGCTTTTTTCTGAAGCCTGATCATAGCACTTTTTTTAGCTGATTTTGCACTTCTACTTCCGGCCGATGATTTAGTATTTACTTTGCCAAGTTCATATAAACCTTCAACATCGTTTTTTCGATCAGTAACAATTACAGTTTTCCAGTCACCCTCTTCAACCATCATCATTACAGGCTTATTAAAGACTTCTTTTCTTCCATTACTGAAAATTATTTTTTGAATTTGTTTTCTCTCTACAGTAATTGATTCTTCTGAACCTGGTTCTGAGTACCGAACTGTTGCTGAAGATATATTTCGTACTTCTACAATTAATTTTTTTCTTCCAAGCATGTAAATTGTATCAAGATCTGCATATTCCTCTTGTGCAAGCAACGGGAAACTCATAAAAAAGGCTAATACTACAATTATTAAAGTTCTAATTTTCATAATTTGGAAGTTTTTAAATTCAAATATGATATTTTAATTTGCTGTGAAATTAATAAGTAAAATGTTAATATTCAAAAAATATACCAAAATGAAAATAATTTATAGTGAAAACAAATAATTAAATTAAAACGATAATTTTGTAGAGAGTATTATTTAAAATATATATAGATGTCAAGAATAATTTTTTCTGTTTATGTTTGGCTATTAATAATAACTGTAACACTGGTTTTTTCTCCACTCTTTGTTTTAACCTGGTTTTTTACTGTTCTTTTTGATAAAAAATTATTGGTTCTTAATTATCTGGCAAATATCTGGGGAAGTTTATTTACCTTGTTGGTTCCCGGATGGAAAATAAAAATTATTGGTAAGGAAAAGCTAAATAGTAAATCCAAAATAATTGTTGCTAACCATCAATCTCAGGAAGATATACTTTTAATTTATCGCCTTGGAGTTCCTTTTCGTTGGATTTCTAAAGCTGAAGTTTTCAGAATACCAATATATGGTTGGTGTATGAATCTTAAAGGAGATATTAAACTTCAAAGATCAAGTAAGTCAAGCATAAAGAAAATGTTTATTGATTCGGAAAAAGTTCTTAGAAAAGGCTGTATTATAACAATTTTCCCGGAAGGAACCAGGTCTAAAACCGGAGAATTAGGAAATTTTAAAGAAGGAGCTTTTAAACTGGCACAAAAAACAAAAACTTCACTGATTCCAGTGGTTATTTATGGAACAGAAAACAAATTTATTTCTTCAAATTTTTTCTTTACGGGGAAGCATAAGGTAATAATAAAAATCCTTGACAAAATACCATATTCGGATTTTAAAGATATAGATACCAGGGAATTTACAAATCAGATAAGAAATTTGATAGAATCAGAATTGAATCAACTAAAATTGTCTGAGAATGAAAACTGATGAACTGCAGAGTACATATCAAAAACGAGTTAAATTATTTATATCAAAACTGTCCGGGCTTAGAAAAAATCTTATTCTTTTGAGTTTCTTGAGATTTTTTACTTTTATTTCAGCTATTACATTAATGGTATTTTTAATTAAACAGTTCAGCTTTATTTTATTGGGTTTGGTCTTTTTCTTTTTCGCTTTTTTTGTTTTTGGCGTGGTTTACTATTTAAAAAAGACGGAAGTTTTAAATCATATTAAAAATCTTATAAAAATTAATAAAGATGAGATCAATGTTTTAAATAACGATTTTTCAAGTTTTAATGATGGTGTAAATTATATTTCTCGCGATCATGCATATTCCTTTGATTTAGATTTGTTTGGTGAAGGATCTATATTCCAATATCTGAATAGAACAGCTAGCCTTGTAGGTAGAGAACTACTTGCAAAAAGAATATTAAATATTAATACAAATGATATACTCTTTAAAAATCAGCAAGAAGCCATAAAAGAATTGACACCTAAAATTGATTGGCGACATAATTTTATGGCAACCGGGTATTCCTGCCCGGTTACTGATGATGACAACGAAAAAATTGAGTATTGGATTGACGATCCGGTTTACTTCATCAAAAGTATTTTATTTAAAATATTAGTGGTTTTACTTCCTGTAATAACATTATCATTTTTAGTTTTACTGACAGTAGGTATTTCACATTATTCATGGTTTGTATTATTTGCCTTATTGCAATTATTAATAGCAAGTATATTGTTGAAAAGAACAAATAAAGAACAAAGAATTGTTTCCGAAGAACTTCGAATTCTAAAGAATTATTCAAAACTTATTAAACTTATTGAAAATGAGATTTTCAATTCAGAAATTCTGAAAAAGCTTCAAAATGATTTACAAACAGAAACAGTTCATGCCGAAACAGCATTTAAAAAGTTGATTCGAATTATTGACGCATTTGATATCCGGCTAAATATATTTTTAGGACTTATTTTAAATGCTACACTAATGTGGGATTTATATTCTTTAATGCGATTGGAAAGATGGAAAGTAAAATACGGACAAAATATAAAACGGTGGGTACAGGTTATTGCAGAGTTTGATGTTTATTGTAGTATGGCAAATTACAGTTACAATAACCCGGATTTTGTTTATCCACAGGTGTCCGGTTTAACAGTTCTGGATTCTGAAGAATTAGGTCATCCTTTAATTCCACGAACAAAGCGGGTGAATAACAATTTTAAAATTGATAAACCAGGCGAAATTGATATTATAACTGGTGCTAATATGGCTGGTAAAAGCACTTTTTTAAGAACTATTGGTGTTAATTTAATTCTTGCAATGAATGGAATGCCAGTATGTGCTAAAAAATTTGATTTTAGATTGATGGATTTATTTTCAGGAATGCGAACGGCAGATTCTCTAAAAGAAAATGAATCATACTTTTATGCTGAACTAAAAAGATTAAAGTATATTATCGAGGAATTAAAGCAAGGTAAAACTACTTTTGTTTTATTAGACGAGATTTTAAAAGGGACTAATTCTGCCGATAAAGCGAAAGGATCGTGGAAGTTTGTTGAACATTTAATAAAGTTAAAAGCCACAGGAATAGTTGCAACGCATGATTTAACTTTATGTAAGCTCGAAAAAGATTATCAGGATAATATTAAGAATAAGTGTTTCGAAGTTGAAATTGATGCAGATAAAATTAAATTTGATTATAAACTTCGCTCCGGAGTAACTCAAAACATGAATGCCTCGCTATTAATGCGACAAATGGGAATCTTTTCAAATTAACATTTTTTCAACAATCTGTATGCACCATTATTCGTTGATTTTTATTTAATTTGCATAATTTATTAATTTATCAACAGCTTTAAGCCATGCCTGTTGATAAACAATTTCAGCAGGGACTTTTCTTTTAATTATATTTATGAAAAATTTGGTGAGATGACGGCAATATATACAGAAGATAGTATACGTACACTTGATTGGAAAGAACACATAAGGAAGCGTCCGGGAATGTATATCGGAAAATTAGGTGATGGTTCTTCGCAGGATGATGGGATTTACGTATTATTAAAAGAAGTTATGGATAATTCTATCGATGAGTATATGATGGGATTTGGAAAGACAATTGATATTGAAATAACTGACAGTTATGTAAAAGTAAGGGATTTCGGTCGTGGAATACCTTTAGGAAAATTAATGGATGTTGCTTCAAAAATGAATACAGGAGCAAAATATGATTCCAAAGCGTTTAAAAAATCAGTTGGTCTGAATGGTGTTGGTATTAAAGCGGTTAATGCTTTATCAGCCAGTTTTAAAATAGAAGCTTTTCGCGATGGAGAAAGAAAATGTGTTGAATTTGCTAATGGCGAGGTGATTAGCGATGAAGATGTCCAGAAAACATCTGAAAAAAATGGTACTTTAACAACCTTTGTGCCCGACAGAGAGATATTCGGGGATTACCACTACATTGAAGAATATGTTGTTGTTCTTATTCAGAATTATGTTTTTTTAAACTCCGGCTTAACTGTTAAACTAAATGGTAAGAAGTATTATTCTGATAACGGACTTCGTGATCTTTTAGATCAGAATATTAGTTCTGAAGGATTATACCCGATTATTCATTTAAAAGGTGAAGATATTGAGGTAGCTATTACACATGGCAATCAGTATGGCGAAGAGTATTATAGTTTTGTAAACGGCCAGCATACAGTACAGGGAGGATCACATTATACATCTTTCCGCGAAGCATATGTTAAAACAATTCGCGAGTTTTATAAAAAGGATTTTGATGCTTCAGATATTAGAACATCTATTGTTGCAGCTATAAGTATTAAGGTTGAAGAACCTATTTTCGAGTCGCAAACAAAAACAAAGCTTGGTTCAAAAAATATAGCTCCAAATGGTCCTTCCATCAGAAACTTTATAGGAGATTTTTTAAAGAAAGAGCTTGATAATTACCTCCACCGAAACGATGAGGTTTCTGAAGCACTTCACAGGAAGATTATAGAATCGGAAAAAGAGAGAAAAGCAATTTCCGGAATTAAAAAATTAGCTAAGCAAAGAGCAAAAAAAGCAAGCCTTCACAATAAAAAATTACGTGATTGTCGGATGCATTATAACACAAACGATGAACGTAAAAACGAAACAATGATTTTTATTACCGAGGGAGATTCAGCAAGTGGTTCTATTACAAAATCGCGCGATGTAAATACTCAGGCTGTTTTCAGTTTAAAAGGTAAGCCATTAAATACTTATGGTTTAACTAAGAAAATTGTTTACGAAAATGAGGAGTTTAATTTATTGCAGGCAGCTCTCGATATTGAGGAAGGAATTGAAAACTTAAGATATAAGAATGTAGTTATAGCAACCGATGCCGATGTGGATGGTATGCATATTAGATTACTATTGATTACATTTTTCCTGCAGTTTTTCCCTGATCTGGTTAAAAACGGACATCTATATATTCTACAAACACCATTATTCAGGGTTCGGAATAAAAAGGATACCATTTACTGTTATAGTGAAGTAGAAAAGACTAAAGCTATAAACAAACTAAAAAATAATACTGAAATAACAAGGTTTAAAGGTCTTGGTGAAATATCGCCTGATGAGTTTAAGTATTTTATAGGTAAAGATATTCGTCTGGATCCTGTACGGCTTAGGAGGGATGATGCAGTAAAAGATTTACTGGAATTTTACATGGGCAAAAACACACCCGAAAGACAGGATTTTATTGTTGAAAATCTTAAAGTCGAAGTTTCAGATTAAAAAAACAGATTGATCAATTAAAAGAGATTGTTGTAAGGATGAGTAACGAGAAAAACGAAAAAACAGATCAACAGAACAAAGAAGAATTAGAACTGAATTCAGAAATTTCTGATAAGGAAAAGCAGAGCGAAGAGATGCATAAAATAGTGCATCTGTCGGGAATGTATAAAGAATGGTTTCTTGACTATGCTTCGTATGTAATACTTGAAAGAGCTGTTCCTCATTTACATGATGGACTAAAACCTGTTCAGCGTAGGATTTTACATGCGATGAAAAGGCTGGATGACGGCAGGTATAATAAAGTTGCCAATATTATTGGTTATACAATGCAGTATCATCCTCATGGAGATGCGTCAATTGGAGATGCTCTTGTTCAGATTGGGCAAAAAGATTTGTTAATTGATGCTCAAGGTAACTGGGGAAATGTTTTAACCGGCGATGGAGCTGCTGCTTCCAGGTATATCGAAGCCCGATTATCAAAGTTTGCTCTGGATGTTGTTTTTAATCCTAAAACTACTGAATGGAAAAAGTCATACGATGG
>JAUVUS010000207.1 GCA_030600865.1 Bacteroidales bacterium
CAAATCATGATGTAAAAGCTGTTGAGTATTTTATAAAAGAAAAGTTTGATGAACTTGAGCTGGGGAAATATAAAGAATTTATTCATTTTGGTTTAACTTCTCAAGATGTAAATAATACAGCAACACCATATTCTTTAAAAGATGCCATAGAAGAAGTATATTACCCTGTTTTTAATGAGTTAATAGATAAATTGAAATCATTAGTCCAGGAGTGGGCATCGATTCCAATGTTAGCTCGTACCCACGGGCAACCAGCTTCGCCCACTCGCTTATGTAAAGAAATAAGAGTATTTATTGAAAGACTTGAACAGCAAATTAAACAATTAAAGATTATTCCATATTCTGCAAAATTTGGAGGAGCAACAGGAAACTTTAATGCACACCACGTAGCATATCCTGAAATCGACTGGAACAATTTTGGAAACCATTCTGTGAATGATATATTGAAATTGCATCGTTCGCAACCTACAACCCAGATAGAGCATTATGATAACTTAGCTGCAAGTTTTGATGCTATGAAAAGAATAAATAATATTCTTATTGATTTAACCCGTGATTTCTGGACTTATATTTCGATGAATTATTTCAAGCAAAAAGTTGTTAAAGGAGAAGTTGGTTCATCAGCTATGCCACATAAAGTTAATCCTATTGATTTCGAAAATGCTGAAGGGAATTTTGGTATTGCAAATGCATTATATGAGCATTTATCGGCTAAGTTACCAATTTCTCGTTTGCAACGAGATCTCACAGACTCAACCGTTTTAAGAAATATTGGAGTACCGGTTTCGCATACAATAATTGCTTTCAAATCTTTACTTAAAGGTTTAAATAAAGTTATAGTAAACGAAGATGCAATAAAAGCAGATTTAGAAGAAAATTGGGCAGTAGTTGCCGAAGCTATTCAAACAATATTGCGTCGAGAAGCTTATCCAAATCCTTATGAAGCCTTGAAGGATTTAACTCGTACTGGCGACAAAATTACAAAGGATAGTATTCATCAGTTTATTGATAATTTAGAACTTGCCGATGAATTGAAAGATGAATTGAAAAAAATTACTCCTTTTAATTATACTGGAATTTAATTTTCTGAAAATATCCTAATTTGTTTTACCTTTGGTTTAAACCGAAGGTGAAAATTATAGTATGAAAAAGTTTTTGTCAATATTGAAATATTTAGTTCCTTATTGGATAATTGCTTTACTGAGTGTTATCTTAAACTTATTTGCTGCAGTATTTTCAGTCATTTCATTTACAATGGTAATTCCTTTTCTGGGTTTGCTTTTTTCAACACAACAGTTTGTTAGTAACCCTGTTGTTTTTAGGTTGTCTGCAGAGGCTATCCAACATAACTTTAATTATTATTTAGGTAAAATAGTTACGGATAAAGGATATATTCATGCATTATTATTTATTATTCTGATAGTTTTTGTATTTACTCTTCTGAAAAATATCTTTTTATTTATTAGCAAATCACTTGTTATACATATTCGTATTAGTGTGGTTAAAGATGTTAGAAATGAGTTAATGAATAAAATCTTAAGTTTTGATTTAAGCTATTTTTCGGATGAAAGGAGAGGTAATATCATCTCAAAAATGATTATTGATGTTAAAGAAATTGAAGTTTCAATAATTTCATCGCTCGAGATGCTCTTTAAAGACCCAATATTGATAATTGTTTTTTTATATGTATTATTTTTTATGAGTGTTAAGCTCACATTAATTGTAATTTTAATATTCCCTTTTTCGGCTTTGATTATTGGGCAAATAGGTAAAACTTTAAAGAAGAAAACGATCCGTGGTCAGCAAAAAATGGGAGCTTTGGTAGGAATGCTCGAAGAAACATTATCTGGGATTAAAATAGTAAAAGCTTTTAATGCAGAGGGGTTTGTAGAAAACAGGTTCAGAAAGATGAATCAATTTTACAGTAATTTGTTTAGTAAAGTTTGGCGTAGAAGAACCTTAGCTAACCCGGTAAGCGATATTATTTCGACAATTTCGATTCTTATTATTATGTGGGTGGGAGGAAAAATGGTTTTAAGTGCCGAAAGTACTTTGTTTTCTCAGGTTTTTATTGGTTATTTGGCGGTTTTTACGCAAGTTATCAGACCTGCCCGATCATTTTCAAATGGATACTATAATATTATAAAAGGAATGGCATCTGTAGATCGTATAAATTCGATTTTAATGCATGAGTATAAAATTACTGAAAAACCTGATGCTATCAGAATTCCTAAATTTAAAAGCAAAATAGAGTTTAAAGATGTAGTTTTTGCCTATGATAAGGATTCTACTTCTGTGCTTGATAAAATAAATTTTACAATAGAAAAAGGTCAAACTATTGCTTTGGTAGGGCAGTCAGGTTCAGGAAAATCTACTATTGTTGATTTAATGCTTCGTTTCTTTGATCCTGATTCTGGAGATGTTTTGATTGATAATATTCCTTTGAAAGATTATAATATTGATTCTCTTAGAGGTTTATTCGGATATGTTAATCAAGAACCGGTATTATTTAATGATACCATACATAATAATATATTATTTGGAAACCCAAATGCAACTGTAGAAGAAGTAGAAGAAGCTGCAAAATTATCTTTTGCCCATGATTTTATAATTGAAAAGGAATTGGCTTATAATACCGATTTGGGCGAAGACGGAGGTAAATTATCCTTAGGTGAAAAACAACGAATAAGTATCGCCAGAACTTTATTAAAGAATTCCCCAATATTAATTCTTGATGAAGCTACGTCGGCATTAGATTACGAATCTGAATTAATAGTTAGAAAAGCATTACAGTACTTAATGAAGGATCGCACAACAATAGTTATTGCACATCGGCTGTCAACGATTCAAAATGCTGATAAAATTTTAGTATTGGCCAAAGGACATATAGTAGAACAGGGAACGCATGAAGAGCTTTTGAAATTGAGTGGTTATTACCAGAAGCTTACACAATTTGAATTTTTATAAGATTTGATACTAAATTTCAGTTAGGTAAATCGATTTCTTGTATCAAATGCTATTTTATTGCATAATATAATGAATTGACAATCTGATACTAATATTGTAATTTTGTTGGAGTTATAATTTGTTACAAAAAATAATCATCTCATTAATTTAAACATTAAACTAAAAATGTCATGAGAAAACACAAACTTATTGCTTTCGTTTTTATCTTTATTTCTCTGTTAAGCTATGGACAGAAAGAGCGTTCAGAAATTGCAGATAAATACAAATGGAATTTAACTGATATTTATACCTCGGATGAATCTTGGGGGCAGGCCAAGGAAACACTTGTTACTAAACTTGATAAAATACACGATTTTAAAGGAACTCTTACACAATCAGCAGATAGATTACTGGAAGCCCTTGAATATGGTTCAAGTGTAAATAAAGAATTAGCCCGGTTAAATCTATATGCGGGTCTTAATTCAGCTTCAGATACACGTGACATGAAATATTCGGGAATGGTTAAGGAACTACAGCAAATTACAACTGATTATTTTGCAAATGCTTCGTTTTTCAGACCTGAAATTCTGGCATCTGAATGGGCGCTAATCGATGGATTTATAAAAAGTGAGCCTAAATTAAAACCTTATGAGAAAGGGCTCAAAGATTTATTTAGGTTAAATGAACATACCTTAAGTGAGCCAGAGGAAAAGATTATAGCATTGTCAAGAATGATAACAGGTAATGCATATTCTATTTATAATACATTTACTAATGCTGAAATGCCATACCCTGAAATAACATTAAGCAATGGTGAAACAGTTAAGCTGAACAGTGCAGGATATTCAAGAAATAGAGCAATTGCTAATCGGTCTGATCGGCAGTTAGTATTTAAAAACTTTTGGGAAAATTACCAAAAGTATCAGGCAAGCATGGGTGAAATGCTATATGGGCATGTGAAAAGCGGTTTGTATAATTCAAAAGTTCGTAATTATGAATCTTCATTGGAAGCTTCTTTGTATCCAAAAAACATTCCTGTAGATGTTTACCATACACATATTGAAAATATAAATAAAAACCTTCCTGCATTTCATCGATATTTAAGGATTAAAAAGAGAATGATGGGACTTGATACTTTAGAATATCTTGATTTATATGCTCCAGCTGTGAAGGGAATAGATTTGCAGTTTAGTTATGATGAATCACAAGAAATAATTTTAAAGTCTCTTGAACCTTTAGGAGAAGATTATACAGAAGTTGTAAAAAAAGCTTTTAATGAAAGATGGATTGATGTATATCCAACACAAGGTAAACGTTCTGGAGCTTTTTCAAATGGTGCTTTTTATGATGGACATCCGTACATATTGTTGAATTTTAATGGTTTGTATGGGGGTGTTAGTACTGCTGCACATGAATTAGGGCATACAATGCATAGTTATTTATCAAATAAAAATCAACCTTATCCTACTTCAAGATATGAAATTTTTGTTGCAGAAGTTGCATCCATATTTAACGAAGTGTTATTATTTAATTACTTTAAAAATACAATCGAAGATGAGGATGTAAAACTTTCGTTCTTAATGACTCGATTGGATGATTTTAAAGGGACTCTTTTCAGACAAACACAATTAGCAGAGTTTGAATTAAAAATTCATGAAGCAGCACAGGAAGGAATCCCTCTTACCGGGGAAAAATTGTCAGAAATTTATACTGAAATTGTAAATAAATATTATGGTCATGATAAAGGTATATGTAAAGTAAATGATTATATAAATATGGAATGGGCTTATATACCTCATTTTTATTATAACTTTTATGTATATCAGTATAGTACCTCATTTTTAGCCTCAAATACTTTGGCAGCACGAGTCCTGAATGAAGAAGATGGGGCGTTAGAGAGTTATTTGAAATTTATAAGTGCTGGTGGTTCAGATTATCCAATAGAGTTACTGAAAAAAGCGGGAGTTGATTTAACCAGCCCAGATACTTTTTCTAAGACAATTGAGTTAATGAATAATATTATGGATGAAATAGAAGAGATTCTGGATAAAAAAGGAATGTAGTTTATAAAGTCTTATAAAACAAAAAAAGCAACCCAGAAAGAGTTGCTTTTGAACTTTGGCGGAGAAAGAGGGATTACTCGCATCCTTACTTATTTCATTATTTCTTAATTTTAAAGTGATTTAATAATTTATTTGATGATTTGACTCTGCCAATGCTCGTGAGGGCTTCGCCGTTCGAACCCCGGCCAACACTTCGGTTCTCATCCTTTTCAAGTTTATGTAATAAAAAAAGCAACCCAGAAAGAGTTGCTTTTGAACTTTGGCGGAGAAAGAGGGATTCGAACCCCCGGTACCTCGCGGTACAACGGTTTTCAAGACCGCCGCATTCGACCACTCTGCCATTTCTCC
>JAUVUS010000032.1 GCA_030600865.1 Bacteroidales bacterium
ATAACCGGATTAAATTTAACAGGAAATTTGTATGAGATAGACGATTTAGGTGAAGGAATTCATTTACAACTTAAAAACTTAATACTCCCTGCATTTACTTTAGGCATTAGACCTTTAGCTATAATTATTCAATTATCAAGAAACTCAATGCTCGATGTTTTATCGCAAGATTATATCAGAACGGCTAAAGCTAAAGGTTTGTCATTTAGTCGTATAATATGGAAACATGCTTTAAAAAACTCTTTAAATCCTGTAATTACAGCTGTATCAGGGTGGTTTGCTTCTTTAATGGCAGGAGTAGTATTTGTTGAGTACATTTTTGGATGGAAAGGTCTTGGATATGTTATTGTTGATTCTTTAAATAAATATGATTTCCCGGTTATTATTGGTAGTGTTTTAACAATTTCAGTCATTTTTATTGTTATCAATACATTGGTAGACATTTTATACGGTGTACTTGATCCCAGAATTCGCTTAAGCAGTATTTAATCCTATATTTTTTAATATTATAAATCGTATAAGCTTTTAATTTCTTATTTTTGATAATACAATAAATATCCCCAATAATTATAACTTATGAGAAAACAAATAGTCGCAGGAAACTGGAAAATGAATAAAACATTTTCAGAAGGTATTGATTTACTAAATCAAATTACCGAGAAATCAAGTTCTGTAAAAGATGTTCAATTAATAGTAGCTCCACCATCTATATTAACTAACGAAGCTGCAAAATATCTTAAAAATAAAGATATTGGATTAGCAGGACAGAATTGTGCAAATCATTCTCAGGGTGCTTATACCGGCGAAGTATCTGCTGCCATGTTATTATCTGCTGGAGCCAATTATGTTATCCTTGGACATTCAGAACGTCGCGCTTATTATCACGAAACAGACGAAATAATAAGAGAAAAAATAAAACTTAGCCTCGAAAATAATATCAAGCCTATTGTATGCTGTGGCGAAGTTTTAAAAGAAAGAGAAAATAATGAACACTTCGAAATTGTTGCTAAACAGATCAAAGGAATGTTCGAGGGTATTTCTATTGAAGAGTTTAAGAACATTATTATAGCTTACGAACCTGTATGGGCAATTGGCACTGGAAAAACTGCTACTCCGGAACAAGCTCAGGAAATGCACCAGTTCATTCGTGAAACAATTAAAAATTCTTATGGTTCTGAAATTGCAAATGATTTATCTATTCTGTACGGAGGAAGTTGTAAACCCTCAAATGCAAAAGAATTATTTACTAAACCGGATGTTGATGGCGGACTAATTGGTGGTGCATCACTAAATGCAGATGACTTTATTTCAATAGCAAACTCCTTTTAAGTAAAAGGGCACCCTCTAAAAAGGTGGCTTTGGATTGCACTTAGTATGCGCTTTATTAATAGTAATCAAGGAATAATGGAATCCCGAAAGTTTTCGGGAGGAAAAATGGAAAAATTGTTACGTTCAAAAACTAAAATATGGGTATAATTCTAATAATCCCTGCCTTTGCCGGCAGACAGGCAACATTCCAGTATTCCAATAATTTATATCATGTATAATAAATAAAAAACACAACCACCATCAATGAAAGTGGATTTTTAATTCAAATTAAAATTATGGATTACATCGAATTACGTTGTAAGATTACAGCAGAAAATACTCAAGAAATAACCGACATTCTCGTTGCTGAATTAAATGAAATAGCTTACGAAAGCTATGACGAAACAGAAGATGGATTAAATGCCTATATCCTTGAAAAGTTTTTTAATCTGGAAAAAGTAAAACAGTTACAAGTAAATAATATCCCAAATATCAAGATTAATTTTTCATACGAAGTTATAAAAACTCAAAACTGGAATGAGGTTTGGGAAAAAAACTTTGAACCAATAATAGTTGAAGACCAGTGTCTTATCCGGGCTCCTTTTCATAAAGACACCCCAAAAACCAAGTATGAAATTATTATTGAGCCTAAAATGTCTTTTGGAACAGGTCATCACGAAACAACATATCTTATGTTAAAATCAATGCTCGATTTGGATCTTAAGGATAAGAATATTTTAGATATGGGTTGTGGTACAGGAGTATTGGCAATTTTAGCAACTTTCAAAGATGCTAAAGAAGTTACAGCAATTGATATTGATGAGTGGGCTTATAAAAATACTTTGGAAAATATAGACAAAAATAATTGTTCAAATATTAAAGTATTTCAAGGTGATGCAAATTTGTTAAGAAATCAACAGTTCGATATAATAATAGCTAATATCAACAGAAATATTCTAATGGATGATATAAAGCATTACTCTAAAGTTCTAAAATCGGGAGGTACTTTATTACTCAGCGGATTGTACGATAAAGATCTATTAATGATCCGAGAAGAAGCATCTTCCAATGGCATTGACTATATCAATCATTATGAAAAACATAACTGGGTAGCTGCTAAATTTTACAAAAAATAAAATCGTTAAATTAATACACGATGAAAAAATATCTGTTAAAAAGTCTGTTTTTTTCTCTTTTGAGCCTTAGTATTCTTAACTCTACAGCTCAAGATATTAAAGAGTTTCAAAAAGATTCAACCTTGTTTATTGAACAATTTGAAGAATTTGTTAACAAAAATCTACCTAAAAATGAAGAAGAAAACTTAGAATCGTTTGTAGAAAAATGGGATATTGGTTATTTTACTGACGACATAAAAGACAGATTTATAGATGTATGTAATTTAATGCTCAAAAATAAGGCTCGCCGTAATCCGCATTTTACAAAATATTTTGACATAGTAATGGCTTTTCACCAATCGGAAGAAGCGATGAAACATTATGATAATTGGGAAAAAGGAATATACTTTATTTTTGAATCAGAAAAATATCCTTTAAGAGTTATCACAAAATATTTTGATAATTCAAAATCACTAATTGAAGAAAACCTAATATATAGTACATATTCAACAAGTTGGTATACAAGCTCAAATGATTTTAAAATTGTAGTTGATGATGAATTAAAAATAGTATTTGCTAAAACTAATTTGACATGTAAAATAAAAAAAGATTCTATTGATATCTTTGAAACCACTGGTGTATTTTTCCCAATAACAAATCAATGGGTAGGTAAAACTGGTTTTGTTACATGGGAAAGAGCTGGATACAACACTGATAATGTTAAAGCCAAACTTAAAAACTATAAAATAAATTTCTCAAAATCAGGGTATACTGCTGATTCAGTTTCTTTTATTAATAAACTTTATTTTGACAAACCTGCATTGGGAAGATTATCCGATCAGGTTGTTCATGTCATGACACCTGAAAGAGCTATCTATCCTGAGTTTAATTCTTATCAGAAAAGATTTCAAATAGAAGATATTTATCCTGACATAAATTATGATGGTGGTTTTTCAATGAAAGGTTCTAATTTTCTTGGTTCCGGTGATCAGGATAACGAAGCATTTCTTTATATACAAAAAAATGACACAACAATAATTACGACCGTTGCTAAAACATATATGTTTAAAAAAGGTAAAGTTGTTTCAAATAATGCCCAAATTACAATCCGCTTAAAAAACGATTCAATTTTTCATCCCGGCATCTTATTTACATATACTCAGAACATTAAAGAAGTCTCATTAACACCTTCAGAAAGAATTGTTTCAAAAAGCCCCTACTACGATTCTTACCACAATATATCCATGAATTTTGATCGCCTTTTATGGAGAACTGATGATGATAAGATTTATTTCACCAAACGACGCGGAGCAGCAATTGGAAATGCAACTTATACATCCTCAAATTTTTATAATCTTATTGAATTTGAAAGAATAATGATAAGAGATGAGTTTCATCCACTTTTAGTTTTAAGGAACTATTCAAATAAAATTAATTCAGAAATATTTTCGGGAGCCGAACTGGCACGTTTTCTTGGTTATGACGATTATCAGATCAAACAAATGTTAATGTTTTTAAGTGTGGATGGTTTTATATTTTACGATTCCGATAAGGATGAAGCAATAATTAAGAAAAAGCTCTATGATTTTATAGATGCACGTTTTGGGAAAATTGATTATGATGTAATTAAATTTAATTCTATAACAGAAGATTTAGCGCACAACGGCGTACTTAATTTAAAAACCTATGACCTTGAAATTAGAGGCGTTCCTCAAATCTTTCTTTCTGATTCTCAAAATGTAGTTATATATCCAAAACATCAAAGAATCACCATGAAAAAGAATAGAGATTTTAGTTTTGGAGGAACAATTGAAGCCGGACTATTTACTTTCTTTGGACAGGATTTCGATTTTAGTTATGATACTTTCAAAATTAATTTACATAATATCGATTCATTAAGAATTAAAGTTCAAACCGAAGAGCGTGATATGTATAACAACCCTATTCTTGCTCACATAAAAAATACGATCGAAATTATTACAGGAGAATTACTTATTGATAACCCCAATAATAAATCAGGATTACAACGATTCCCTCAGTATCCTATTTTCAACAGTAACGAAAACTCTTATGTTTATTACGATGCATCTAGTATTTTCAATGGTGTGTATAAGCGTGATGGTTTTTATTTTGAACTTGAACCTTTTACAATTGACAGTTTGGATAACTTTAAAGTTGAGGGATTAAAATTCGACGGTCGGTTTTATTCTTCAAACATATTTCCCGCATTTGATGATGCTATATATATGCGGCCCGATTACTCACTGGGTTTCAAACGAAATACTCCTGAAGAAGGATTTCCGCTTTATGAAGGAAAAGGAACTTATTATAATATAATCGATTTAAGTAATAAGGGACTAAGAGGTTCAGGTACACTAGAATATTTAACAAGTAAAACTCAAACTGACGATATTATTTTCTTTCCGGATTCCACTAAAATCCATGCTACAGACTTTACTCTTGCTCAACGAACATCCGGAATAGAATTCCCGGAATTAAGTTCAACCGAGATTGATATCAAATGGTATCCCTACGAAGATATCATGTATGCAGAGCAAACCAATGAACCGTTTAATATGTATGGAAACAACTCTCTTTTTTCAGGTTCGCTTTTAATTCAACCAATTGGCATAACAGGTAATGGTATTATGAATCTTGAAAAAGCCGAACTAAGATCAAGTCTATTTAATTTCGACGCCAATTCATTTAATTCCGACACAACTACATTCAGCTTAAAATCTTTAAATAAAAATGATTTCAATTTTATAACCGAAAATTTAAATGGCAAAGTCGATTTTACATCACAAACAGGTAGCTTTAATTCAAATGAATCTTTTACTGTCGCTAAATTCCCTAAAAATCTATATGTAAGTTATCTTGATAAATTTGACTGGAGTATTGCTAATGATGAAATAGCAATTGAATCCAGTCCACAAATAGATACAACAGCTTCTCCTGAAGTTAAAAAACTAGCCAAACTTAAAGATGACGATTTGCCCGGAGCATTGTATATGTCGATTCATCGAAGCCAGGATTCGCTACGATTTGCTTCAACAAAAGCCATTTACAGCTTAAAGGATAGTAGTATAAAAGCCTCTGAGGTGGAATATATAAAAGTGGCTGATGCATTGATATTCCCTGATAAAAATAATGTCACAATAGGTCATATGGCAAATATTCAAACATTAACAAATTCTGAAATAATTGCCGATAACCAAAACAGATATCATCGTATATATAATGCTAAAATAAATATAAAAGGTCGCTACAAATATCTTGGAACAGGAGACTATGATTATATTGACGAAAATAAAGAAATCCAGAATATTCATTTTACTGATATTTCTGTTGACAGCTCATATCAAACAGTTGCAAAAAGTAAAATCAGTATGGCTGATGATTTTACTTTAAGTCCTGTTTATCATTACAGGGGTGATGTTATTTTATTTGCCAGAAATAAACATTTAACTTTTAAAGGAGGGATTAAATTAGAGCACGACTGTCCAAGAAAAGAAACACATTATGCTTATTTTGAGAGTGAAATAAATCCTGACAGTATTTATATTCCGATTCCCAGTACCTTAAAGAGTATTAATGGCAGAGGCCTATACGCTGCATCATTTATAACAAAAGATTCTTCTCATATTTACACACGATTCCTGGATAGAAGAAGAGATCCTAACGATGTTGCTTTAATTGATGCAACAGGTTACTTACACTATTATAAAAATTCTAATAAATTTGTTGTTACGGAAAAAGTAAAACATTTAAAACCTGACACAAGCGGTAAATTAGTCAGTTTACAAAAAGATTTTTGTTTACAACATGGTGAAGGTAAAATTAATCTGGGAATTGATTTAGGACAGATTAAATTGTCTCCTGCAGGATCGATTAATCATCTTTTAGATAAAAATGAGATTAAAACAGAACTTGTATTAGCACTGGATTTCTTCTTTTCAGAAGCAGCACTTGATACACTTTTAGCCGAATTGCAGTCTGCCCGAAATCTTGATGCTATGAGTATAACCTCCGAGTTTTTCGAAAAAAACATGAATGAATTGGTAGGAAACTCTGATTATAAAGAATTTAATAATCAGTTAATGTTATTTGCCAATGAGGCTAAATTGCCAAAATCAACTCAACATACAATTCTTTTAGGAAAAGTAAAGTTTAAATGGCACACCGAAACCGGTTCTTATCTAAATTATGGAAAAATTGGGATTGCAACAATAAATAATAAGCCTGTAAATAAATACGTTGAAGGATATCTGCAAATTCTTAAAAGGCGAAGTGGAGATTTGATGAAATTTTATTTTGAACTGCCAAACAAAGACTATTACTATTTTACATACTCTCGTGGCGTAATGCAAACTCTTTCGAATAACGAAGAGTTTGTTAATGCGATACAAAGTATAAAGAAAAAAGCAAGAAAATTAAAAACTCCAAGAGGTCAAACTCCTTACAGGTATATTATTGCAACAGAGCAAAATAAAGTTCAATTCCTTAGAAATATGCGCCTTTTTGAAGAAGCCCAGATTGCTAAAGAAGAAGAACGAAAACAAATGGAGCAGGAACAAAAAGAACTTGAACAAGAAGAAGAACTGAATATTGAGGAACCCGAAAAAGAAAAAGAGGGAGAAGAAAATTTAAACGAAGAAGGCAATTAGTTTATTTGTTACATTCCACTGTACACAGGTTTCAAGTGCGATTATTATTGTTTAATCCCTTTGGGATTGTTTGTTACTCTACATAAAATCACATAGTAGTTTAACAAAAATACCCACAGAATGCATCTGTGGGTATTTGAAGAAAATAACTCATTATCTTATTCTTCTTCATTTTCTACTTCTTCTGCTACTTCTTCTACGACTTCTACTAATTCTTCTGTTACTTCTGTTTTCTCAGCCTCTTTCCTTACTATCTCTTCCATTTTTTTAATGGCTTCTTCACTCGCACCCGCTGCTTCCATTGCTTTCCTTTGAACTTCGATTATTGCAGTAGTAGGATCACTGCTCTCGTTGCTTTTTTTACTACTTTCACCACCACCGCCACAAGACCACATAAACACTGATAAAATAATTACAAATAATAATGTTGCTAGTTTTTTCATAATAATACTTTTTTTTAAGTTTATAAATAAAATATTATAACAAATATAATAAGAACCAATATATTAGCATAATATTTAGTTAGGTTTATCGCACAATGCCTTAGTTCACTTCGGTCCTAATGTATAAATTATATTTAACAAATCTAACTCCTGTTTTTCTCAAAAACTTCTAAATCTTTTATTTTTTTGCCATCAATTACAAAACGAACAGCTGTTTGGTATTTGTGCAAGCCAGATTTTCCTACAGCACCCGGATTAATATGAAGTAACTCATTTTTCTTATCATAAATAACTTTTAAAATATGCGAATGGCCCGAAATAAAAATATCTGGCTTGATATTCTTTATCAATTCTTTCATTCCTTTTTCATATTTACCCGGATAACCACCAATATGAGTCATCAAAACCTTAACGTTTTCACAAGTAAAAGATTGTATCTTAGGATAAACAATTCGTACCTCATGTCCATCAATATTGCCATAAACTGCTTTTAAAGGCTTATACTTTACAATTTTATCAGCAGTTTCAATATTACCAATATCTCCGGCATGCCAAATCTCATCACAATCCTTAAAAAAGTTAATAATTCTTTCATCAACATGACAATGTGTGTCGGATAATAAACCTATTCTTTTCATTTATTATTTACTATGATTAAATTTGCTTTGAACATAACACAAAGATAAATGCAATTATTCTATACGCCCGACATAAAAACAAATATTTATACACTGAATGAAATTGAATCCAAACATTGTATAAAAGTATTACGACTTAATATAAACGACCATATTCAATTAATTGATGGTAAGGGCAACTTTTACGAAGCTAAAATAATTGATTCGAATCCAAAAAAATGTACTGTTGAGATTATTGAAACTACAATGGATTTTGGAAAAAGAAATCATTATTTACACATAGCCATTGCTCCTACCAAAAATATAGATCGTTTTGAATGGTTCTTGGAAAAAGCTACTGAAATTGGCATTGATGAAATTACTCCTATTATTTGTGAACATTCGGAAAGAAAAGTTTTAAAACCTGACAGATTAGAAAAAATAATTATCTCTGCCATTAAGCAATCTATAAAGGCATACAAACCAAAATTAAACGATTTAACTAATTATAGTGATTTTATCCGGCAAAATTTTAATGGAGTAAAATACATTGCTCATTGCGAAGAAAATAAAAAAATTCTTTTAAAAGATGCTTATAAAAATGGACAGAATGTTGTTATTTTAATTGGCCCTGAAGGAGATTTTAGTCCTGAAGAAATAGATAAAACCAGAAATAATAACTTTACCGAAATTAGCCTCGGAGAAAGTCGATTAAGAACCGAAACAGCTGGAGTTGTGGCTTGTCATACCATTAATTTATTGAATGAATAAAAGGTCGCTTTTTATTTAACCGATAGACCTAACAGTCCCGATAACTATCGGGACTGTTAGGTCTTATATGCATTATTTTAAGCTTGACTTAACACTAATTAGTAAAAAAGTCAACTACGTTACCAAACTTACTGCTTGATGTTTTATATAGCTCTGTATACTGACATTTGGTACAGGTAACAGTTGTGAATTTAATATTCTGAATATTAAAGAGTTTCATCATGAAACTACCGGTTGTCCTAATTTCGCCTATTTCGTATTGCCTGCTTTTGCATTTCGGACAAGTATATTTATAGTTTTTGTACATAACATTCAGTTTAAAATTTAACTAATTTACTTCTTAGATGATCACCAAGATTAAATGTTTTATCAATCAGCTTTTTGTCAAGCATCCAACTCAATGACATGAATACAGACAGGAATTTCTTTCCCTCTAATTCTTTATTAAAGCCTGGATTAATCTCATTAAATCCAACATATAAACAATCGGCTATATTTAGATATTCAATAATTTCTAATTGAATTTTTGAGCTACTCAGCAACTTATGTGTTTCTATATCATTATTCGTTTCAATATGAACTTTAGAATCAAAGCTACTATTTCCTATTTTAAATCTTAGCTTATTTTTACGAAAGCTCAACTTATCAATTGAATGCCTTTTCCTAATCAATAATTTATAATTATCGTAGCCTGAAACCGGAAAAAATATACCACTGTATATTCTGTATTTATCAAAATTTGTAGATTGGGCAGAAATGAAATACGAGTCTTTAATATTATAATTCCTTATAATAACATTTCGCTCTCTGTGTCCATATCGGGTATTTAAAGTTTTCTCTACTTTATTAAATTCCCAATCAGCTCGTTTCGCGATATCCTTTAAAACATCTACAGATGATTTTTCTTTTTCCATTGTTTTGGTATATTAATCTTCATCAGCGTTTGATAAGTTTGTTTTTTTTAATCTTTTTGAATCTTTTAATGCCTTAGTAATAATCCATTCAATTTGCCCGTTGGTACTACGAAATTCATCGGCAGCCCACTTTTCAAGCGCTTTCATCTTTTCCTCGCTAATTCTAAGTACAAAAGATTTCTTTTTAGACATAATTATTAATGATTTAAAGTCCCTGTATTTACAACAGGTCTGGCAGATTCTTCAGAACATAATACAACCATTAAATTACTCACCATAGCAGCTTTACTTTCATGGTCCATTTCAATTATTTCTTTACCGGACAATTGTTCTAAAGCTATTTCAACCATACTTACTGCACCTTCTACAATTTTATGCCGGGCAGCAACTACTGCTGTAGCTTGTTGTTTTCGTAACATTGCACTTGCAATTTCCTCGGCATAAGCAATATAATTAATACGAGCTTCAATTACATGTATACCGGCAATCTCTAACCTTTCTACAATTTCCTTTTCTAATTCATGATTTACTTCTTCAACACCTGATCGTAATGTAACTTCTGCTTGTTCATCTTCAAAATTATCATACGGATATTTTCCGGCAAGCTTACGTAAAGCAGCTTCACTCTGAACAACAACAAAATGCTCGTATTCATCTACTTCAAATGCTGCCTTATAAGTGTTCTCTACTTTCCAAACCAGTACAACTCCAATTTTAATAGGATTACCTACTTTATCGTTTACTTTACTGGGCTCGCTGTCAAAATTCCGGGCTCGTAATGAAATCTTTTTGCGCGTAAAAAATGGATTTATCCAGAAAAAACCATTTTCCTTTATTGAACCTTTATACGCCCCGAAAAGAACCAGAACCATAGATTCGTTTGGATTTACAATTACCAGCCCGATTAACATAAAAATACCAATAACCAGTAGTGCAAGAAACCATAAATTGTGTAATACAATTAAACCTGCAATACCCACTCCAAGCATAATTAAATCCAAAAATAACACCAAAAAACCTGATGCTGCTGAGAATACTTTTTCATTTTTCATAATCTATTATTGTTAAATTAAACTTTAAATTTATGATATCATTTTGATATCACAATAATAGCATATTTATGAATAAAAGTCAAGTTTTTTAATAAAAAAAAGAGATGATATAAAACATCATCTCTTAAAAGTCTTGTTAATACTATCCTTAAGAATAGTTATTCGCAAAATTAATTACATTATCAACTATTCTTTTAGGAACCTTTTTAGTATTTCTTTCTATAAAGTTTAAAATATCATCAAATTCCTTTAAATCATATTCATAAAAATTGTCAAATATTAATTCACTTTCATCGAAATTACTAAAAAGATAAATCAGAGTAGAATTTTTTCCCATAAGCCTAAATAAGTTTTAATTCATTTAGAGAACGCAAACAGGAATTTCTTTATTATATTTTATCTCAACTTTTTTTTATTTTTCTTTATCTTAAGTAAAAGTTAAGCTTAAATTCTTTTCTTCAACTAATTTACGCAGGTTAATTAATGCATATCTCATACGCCCCAATGCGGTATTTATACTAACATTTGTTTGATCTGCTATTTCCTTAAAGCTCAATCCCATAAAATGACGTA